>DASQQH010000592.1:0-2120 GCA_035643555.1 Acidimicrobiales bacterium
GGCCGCTGATCTTCCTCGTGAACGTGCCCGCGGGCATCGTGGGGATGGTCCTCGGATGGTTCCTCATCCCCCGGTCCCGCCACCTGGCCGAGCGCACCCCCTTCGACTGGGTGGGGTTGGCCATCTTCGTCCCCCCGGTGACGGCCCTGCTCCTGGCCATCTCCTACGGCAACCGTCTCGGGTGGAGCTCGCCGCTGATCATCGGCCTGTTCGGGGTGGTCGTCGTGATGGGCGCGGCCTTCCTGCGATGGGAGCGCCGGGCGGCCGCGCCCATGCTCGATCTCAGCCTGTTCAGGCGGGTCCCCTTCAGCGCCGGGATCGCCAGCGGGCTGCTGTCCTACCTGGTGCTGTTCGGGGTGCTCTTCGTGGTGCCCTACCTGCTGGAGAACGCGCTGCACGTGTCGGTGGGCCTGGCGGGCCTCGAGCTGATGGTGATGCCGGTGGGTCTGGGGCTCGCGGCCCCGGTTGCCGGGCGGCTCGCCGATCGGGTGGGGGCCCGGCCGCTCACCGTGGGAGGCATGGTCCTCACCGCCGCCATGCTGGTGGTGCTCGTCGTCTCCCACGGGAACGAGGCTGCCTTCCTGGTGGAGCTGGGGCTCCTCGGGGTGGGCCTCGGGGCGTTCACCCCGCCAAACAACGCGGCCATCATGGGGGCGGCGCCCCGGTGGCAGTCCGGGGTGGCGAGCGGGGTCCTCAACATGACCCGCAGCATGGGGACCTCCCTCGGCCTGGCGCTCACCGGCCTGGTCTTCGAGCTGTTCGCCGGCCTGCATCCCACCCAGGCCGGGCCGGTGAGCATGGGCTTCAACGCCGCCGCCCTGTTCCTCGCCGCCGTCTCGGTCCTGGCGGCCGCGCTTGCGGCTTTGCGCGGCAGCACCGGCCTCGCCGAGGACCCCACCCTGACCGCCGAGTGAGGCGCCGGGTCGCCAGGAGTACGTTGTCGACGTCCCGCTAGAGTCGGGCCCCGACAGTCCCGGCGGACCGAACGGAGCGAGGACGAGCGATGACCACCACCCCTGGGCGGGGGGGCCGGCACCGGTTCCGGGCGCGCCGGGGCGCTCTGGGTCTCGCGACCTTGGTGGCCGCGGCCGCGCTGGGCCTCAGCGCCTGCGGGTCCAGCAATGCCCATCCCCCCGCCGCCCCCTCCTCCCAGGCGGCCACCTGTCCCCTGACCGGCACGCCGCCGCCGGGGGGCCGGGTGCCGGTCCGGCCGGCGGCGGCGGTCAAGGTGGAGAACGCCCCGGTGGCCCGCCCCCAGGCGGGCCTGGACCGGGCGGACGTGGTCTACGAGGAGCCGGTCGAAGGGGGGCTGACCCGCTTCATCGCCATCTACCAGTGCCAGGACGCCTCCCGCATCGAGCCGGTCCGGTCCGGTCGGCTGGTGGACCCCCCCATCCTCTCCCAGTACGGCCACCCCCTGTTCGCCTTCGCCGGGGGGATCAATCCCGTGCTGGGCAAGGTGGCCGCCTCCCCGCTGGTCGGCCTGGACTTCACGAAGTACGGCGCCGTCTACCACCGGGACCCGGCTCGCAAGGCGCCGCACAACCTGGTGACGTCCACCGCAGCCATCTATGGGGCCGGCCAGAAGGCGGCGCCCAACGACCCTCCGCCCAGGCCGGTGTTCACCTTCGGGCCCCTCCCCGGTGGGGCCACGCCCACCGGGTCGGTGCACCTGCCGTTCTCCCACGCCGTCGACGTGGCCTGGCACTGGGACCAGGGCCGTGGGAGGTGGCTGCGCTCCTACCAGGGGGCCACCCCGGGACCGGCCAAGCTCATGGACGGCACCCAGATCCAGGCGGCGAACGTGGTGGTCCAGCAGGTCGTCCTCCACCCCAGCCCCTACGTGGAGGACCCGACCGGCATCCACGAGAACGTGTTCCCCCTCACCGGGTCCGGTCCTGCCACGGTGTACCGGAACGGCGCGGCCATCCGGGGCACCTGGTCCCGGCCCAGCCTGGGCGACGTCACCACCTTCCGGAACGCCGCCGGCAAGCCGATCCCCCTGGCCCCGGGGCCCACCTGGGTGGAGCTGGTGCCAGCCAAGGTCCTCGCCGGCCACTGACCGGTCCCTGGAGCCGGGGCCGTGTCGGTCAGCGGTCGAGGTCGATGCCGTAGAACTG
>DASQQH010000593.1:0-6501 GCA_035643555.1 Acidimicrobiales bacterium
GCCCGCCGCCTCGGCGTCCCCGCCCTGCACCGCCTCGACGATGCGCCGGTGCTCCTCCACGACGTGCCGGGTCCGGTCCTCGGACCCCACCACGGCCCGCAGACCCATGCGGACCTGCCGGTCCCGGAGGGACTCGTGGAACGCCACCAGCACGGGGTTCTCCGCGGCGGCCACGACGGCCCGGTGGAAGGCCCGGTCGGCCTCGATGACGGCGACCGGATCGCCCGCCAGGCCCTCCCGGGGCCGGAACGTCTCCCGGGTCGTGTCATCCTGTCCCCCCATCCGCCACCTCTAGGCCCCGCCGGTCCCACCGAGGCCCTCAGGCGACGCCCCGGTCGTCCTTCTGGCGTCGGTGCTCACCCCGAGCGCCCCAACGGGATCGTCGTCCGACTCACGTCACAACCAACGCCCTCGGCCTGGCTGTCCATCGGCTCCAGCTGATCGGCCGCCACGCACGCTCTCCTGGTCATCCGCACCGTCTCGACACGAGACCACCGCCCCAGACGACCCCGCCCTGGCTCGCTCGTCTACCACTGCTATAGCTCTGAGCGTCATGTAATATACAACACGTCTCCCACCCGGACAACCCCCGGAGGTCCTCCCCGTTGCCGGCGGCGCCGGGTCCCGTGCCGCTGGGGTCGCAGGGCTCGTTCCATCGCCTCCTCGCACACCGCCAGCGACAGGCCGGCCGGGTCCCACCGCCGAGGCCGACAACCCGCTCGCCGTCGACGGCGACCTCGAGGGGGCGCCGAGCGCGGTCGTCCTGGACAACCCACGTGGCCACAGGGGCCCGTCGAGGGCCCGGGCAGGGCGGCCGACCGGGCCCGACCTCCCCGGACCTCCCCATCGCCCCGGTGGCCCCGTCGTCGGCCACCCGCCGGCGGGGACCTGGACGCTGGCGCCCCGGCGATCGCGGCGTCCTGCCGGGGCCCGACGGTCGACCCTGGCAGGTCGCCCGGGCGGTGGCCTAGGCCTCGTGCTCCCGGGCCGTGCCGATGGCCGCCAGCACCCGGTTCGGCGTCACCGGCAGGACCGTGATCCGTGCGCCGAAGGGAGCCAGGGCGTCTTCCACCGCGTTCGCCACCGCCGCCGGTACGGGGATGAGCCCCCCTTCCCCGGCGCCCTTGACCCCCAGCGGGTTCAGGGGGCTCGGTGACTCGACGTGGAACAGCTCGGGGCGAGGCACCTCGAGCGACGTGGGGAGGGGGTAGTCGAGGTAGCTGACCGCCAATGGCTGGCCGTCCTCGGCGTAGTGGGCCTCCTCGTACAGGGCATTGCCGATGCCGTGGGCGAACCCCCCGAGCACCTGGCCCTCGACCAGCAACGGGTTCAGGACCGTCCCGCAGTCATGGCCGACCACGCTGCGCACGACGGCGACCTTCCCCGTCTCCACGTCCACCTCCACCACGACCGCCGTCACCCCGCTCGAGTACGCCGCCCGCTCGGGTTTGAAATACACGGTCCGCTCGATCCCGACGGGCATGGCGGCGTTCACGCTCATCCCGTGTCGGCCGACGTTGGCCACCCTCGCCACCTGGGCCAGGCTGACCCGCCGCTCGGTGTCCCACCACACCTCGACGCCGTCCCCGCGGACCTTGACCTCGCCCGGTTCCGCCTCCAGGAGGACCGCCCCGGCCGCCTGCAGGTCGGCGCGCACCTGCCGGCACGCCTCCCAGACCGCCGGTCCCGCGGTGGCGGTGACCCGGGAGGCGAAGGTCCCCTGACCGAAGGGGACGAACGCCGTGTCGCCGTGGCGGACCTCCACCAGGTCCACGTCGACGTCCAGGGCATCGGCCGCCACCTGGGCGTAGACGGTCTCATAGCCTTGTCCCTGGGGGGAGGCGGCGAGGGACACCAGGACCGTGCCGGCGTTGGTCAGCCGGACCCGCGCCCCCTCGTAGGGGCCGAGCCCCGACCCCTCGACGAACAGGGCCAGGCCGATCCCGAGGAACCGCCCCTGCCGTCGCTCCTCCTCCTGTTCCTTCCGGAAGGCCGGCAGGTCGATCCGCTGGACAGCGCCCTCGAGGAGCGCCGGGTAGTTCCCGCTGTCGTAGGTGAGCGGGCTCCCGTCACGGAAGAGCAGCCCCACCGCGTAGGGGAACTCCTCAGGCTGGACCAGGTTGCGACGACGGACCTCGTCGGGCCCCAGGCCGAGATGCTCGGCGACCCGGTCCACCATCCGCTCCATCGCCACCACCGCCTGGGGCCGCCCGGCCCCCCGGAGGGAGCTGGTGGGCACCATGTTCGTGTAGCAGGCGATGACCTCGCTGTGGATGTTGGGGATCTTGTAGGGGCCCGGCAGGGTGGACAGGGTGATGTTCGGGACCTGCAGCCCGACGCAGTAGGCGCCCTGGTCGTGCTCGAAGACGTCCTTGACCACCAGGATCCTGCCGTCATCGTCGAAGCCGATCGTCACCCGGTGGGTCTGGGAGCGCTCCATCGTGGCCGACACGAAGTTCTCCCACCGGTCCTCCACCCACTTCACGGGACGGCCGACCTGCATGGCGATCCAGGGGATCAGCACCTCCTCGCCGTAGAACTGGGCCTTGGGGCCGAAGCCCCCCCCGATGTCGGCGGGGGCCACCACCCGGATCTGGTCCTCGGACATCCCGAAGGTCACCGCGAGCACCTGGCGCACGTAGTGGGGGGTCTGGGTGGCGTCCCACACCACCAGCTGGCCCAGGGCCGCGTCGTACCTGGCGGCGACGGCGCGGCCCTCGATGGAGTGGCCGCCGCCCCTGGTGACGACGAGGGTCTCCTGGAGGACGTGGGGCGCCCCGGCGAGGGCCGACGCCGGGTCGCCCGCGGTCTGGGCGACGCGGAGGGCGAGGTTGGTCGAGGAGGCCTCGTGCACCAGCGGTGCCCCGGGCGACCGAGCCGCCTCGGTCGAGGCCACCGCCGGCCGTGGCAGGTAGTCCACCTCGATCAGCTCGGCGGCGTCCTCGGCCCGGTAGCGGTCGTCGGCGACGACGACGGCCACCGCCTCCCCCACGTAGCGCACCGCGTCGACGGCGATGGGGTAGCGAGGTTGGTAGTTCAGGTCCGGGTGGGTGACCTTCGGCGCCAGCTCGGCCAGGACCGGCCCCAGCTCGGCCGCGGTGAACACGGCGACGACGCCCGGCGCGGCGCGGGCGGCGGTGGCGTCGATCCCCCGGATCCGGGCCGCGGCATGCGGGCTGCGGAGCACGGCTGCCTCGTAGGACTCGCCGAAGTCGAGGTTGTCGAGGAAGCGGCCGGCACCGGTCACCAGGCGGGTGTCCTCCCGCCGGGGCATGGCCGTGCCGATGCCGGGGCGACGGTCGGTGAGGGCCCTCACCGGAGGTCCCCGCCTTCCAGGGCCCCCGCCGCCTCGAGGACCGCGTCGACCATCCCCGCGTAGCCCGTGCACCGGCAGATGTTGCCGCTGAGGGCCGCACGCGCCTCCTCCACGCTCCTGATGGGTCCCTCCCGGAGGCGGGCGGTGACCGACATGAGGAAGCCACTCGTGCAGTAGCCGCACTGCAGGGCGTGGTGGCGCCGGAAGGCCTCCTGCAGGGGGCCGAGCGTCCCCCCGGCGGCCAGGCCTTCGACGGTCTCCACGCTGCAGCCGTCGGCCTGGGGGGCCAGCAACAGACAGGACCGGATCGCGTCCCCGTCGAGGATGACCGTGCAGGCCCCGCAGCTGCCGTGCTCGCACCCGAGGGCGGTGCCCGTGAGACCGAGCTCGCGCCGCAGGAAATCGGCGAAGGTCATCCTGGCGTCGACGACGCGGTGCTCCCGGCGGTTGTTCACGGCCACGGTGATCTGGACCCGGGTCCCGGGAGGGCCGTCCCCATCCACCGCCGTCTGGTCAGCCACGGCTCGCTCCTTGTTCGGCTCGGATCCGGTCCAGGGCCCGCCGCACCAGGACGCCGGCCACGTGGCGCCGGTAGGCGGCGGTGGCGTGGGGGTCGTCGAGCGCCTCCATGCCGGCGCGGGTGGCCCACTGGGCCTCGAGCAGGGCCTCGTCATCGAGGGCCCGCCCCCGGAGGACCTCTTCAGCCCGAGCGGCGCGGAAGGGAACCGGCCCGACCCCCGCGCAGACGATGCGGCAGTCGGCCACGCCGGCGCCCTCAGCGAAGGAGACGACCACCACGGCCCCCACCAGGGCGAAGTCCCCCCGCCGGTGGGCGACCTCGAGGAAGCTGGCCGAGGTGGCCGGGCCCAGTCGGGGGATGGACACCGCGGCGAGGAGCTCGTCGGGCTCCAGGGCGGTGGTGAGGTGGAACCGGAAGAAGTCCTCCGCCGGTATCCGCCGGGTGCCGGCCGGCCCCACGACCACCATGGTGGCGTCCAGGGCCACCATGGTGGCGGGGAGCTCGGCAGCGGGATCGGCGTGGGCCACGCTCCCGCACAGGGTCCCCCGGTTCCGGATCTGGGGGTGGGCGATGTGTGCGATCGCCTCGTGGAGGACGGGGAACGCCAGGCCGACGTCGAGGGACCGCTCCAGCGCCCGCTGGGTCGCCCCGGCCCGCACGACCAGTCCCCCATCGAGCTCGAACCCCGCCAGGTCCGGCACCCGGGTGATGTCGACGACCAGGCGGGGCGCGGCCAGGCGGTAGGCCAGCATCGGCACCAGGCTCTGGCCGCCCGCCAGGATCTTGGCCTCATCGCCGTAGCGGGCGAGGACCCCCACGGCCTCCTCGGTGCTCTCCGGGGCGTGGTAGGCAAGGGGTGAGGGTTTCAGCGCTCCTCCTCTCCTCGGACAGACCCACAGCAGGGGTCCACCGGCTCGGGTGGCGCCTCGTCCCCGCCCCCTCCCAGGTGGCGGAGGATCCGGCGCCGCAGCGCCGGGCTCTCCACCACCGCGAAGTGGCGCAGCCCGGCCACCACCGCCGCCGTGGCGGACGGGATCCCAGCGGCCAGGTCCGCCCCCATCGCCGGAGGCGTGGCGTAGTCCTCCTCGCCGGTCACCACCAGGGTGGGGGCGGCGACGGCGCCCAGCCCGGCCCTGGCGTCGAGGCCACCCAGCGCCAGGCAGGCGTCGGCGTGGGCCCGGGGGTCGGTACGCAGGAAGATCCCCACCACGTGGGACACGATCTCGGGATGGTGCCGGCGGAACCCGTCCGCGAACCACCGGTCAACCTGGAAGGGGATCTGCAGCTCACGGGGGCGGCGCCTAGCCGCGGCGGCACGGGCCCGCCACTGGGCCGGCGCATCCTCGCCGTACCAGGCGGTGGTGTCGCAGAGGACCAGACGCTCGACCCGCCCGGGGTGCCCGGCGGCCAGGACGGTGGCCACGGACCCTCCCATCGACATGCCCAGGACGTGGGCCCGCTCGATGCCGAGGTCGTCCAGGAGCCCGACGACGTCGGCGGCCATGTCCTCGACGGTGAAGGGCCGGTGATCGTAGGTGCTGGCCCCGTGCCCCCGCAGGTCGATCGCCACCACGTCGTGGGCGGCGGCGAACTCCCCGAGGACCGGCTCCCACATGCTGGCGCTGAGCGCCAGGGAGTGCAGCAGCACCACGGGGGGCCCCGCACCGGTCCGCACGTAGGCGAGGCGCCCCCAGTCCCGGTCGACCACGTGCCGTGTCGGCCCGCTCATCCGGGCCCCCCGTCCCCGGGGTCCCCGGCGGGGCTGGCGGTGAGCCGTCCCAGGCGTCGGGCGTTCCCGCCGCAGACGGCCCGCATCGTCTCGGGTGGGAGGTCACAGCCCCGAAGGGTCCCCACCGGGTCGGGGTCGCCGATGGCGAACGGGGCGTCGCTGCCGAGGAGGACCCGGTCCGGCCCCACACGGCGCACCAGCAACTCGATGCTGGCCGGGTCGAGTGCGACCGTGTCGTACCACAGCCGTCGGAGGACCTCGGAGGCCCTGGTGCTCGTCCCGGTCCGGGCGAGCAGCCCGGCCCGCTCCAGGCCGTCCAGGCGGAACGCCTGGTAGGGCAGCAGGCCGCCCCCGTGGACGACCAGGAGGTCGAGGTCATGGTGCCGATCGAGCACCCCGCCCAGCACGAGCTCGAGCACGGCGGTGGAGGTGTCCACCAGCCGTCCGGTGATGTTCTGGAGCACCGGTGGGGTGAACGAGCACGACGGGCCGTTGGCGGGCGGATGGACCAGGGCGGGGATGCCGGCGGTGGCCAGCGCTTCCCACAGCGGCTCGATGGCGGGATCGGCGAGGGAGGTGACGCCCGGGGGGTGGGTGTTGACCAGCACCGCGGGGGTGGGCCCGGGCAGCCCGGCGATGTCACCGGCCGGATCGGCCCCGGGACCGAGGTGGACGGCGTAGACGGGCCGCAGGCGGGGATGGGCCGCGACGACCTCGGTCAGGGCGGCGTTCACGGCCGCCACCCACCCCCGGGGGTCGTCCATGTCGTGCCAGGTCAACAGGTCCAGCCACGGCGACACCCACTGCTCGTCGATGCCCGCCCCGTCCATCCAGGTGAGCCGCCGGTCCAGGGCGAGAAGGCCCGCCCCGATGGGGCCCAGCCGGTCGCCGCCGGCGTGGAGGACCGGGGCGGCGGCGTCGCCCTCCAGCGACACC
>DASQQH010000594.1:0-5631 GCA_035643555.1 Acidimicrobiales bacterium
CCCTCCTCGCCGACCCGGCGCACGTCGCAGCCCCCCGTGCGCTCGGCGTCGAACAGGATGCCGAAGTCCACCCCCGCGTGGTGGAGCACGGTGGCCAGGGCCCGGGAGGCCTGCTGGTTGCGGGGGTCGAAGCTGGCGTAGTCCCCGACGAACCACAGGAGCTGGGCGGGCTCCCGGCGGATGTCCTTGACCGGGAAGTCCAGCTGGCCAGTCCACCGTCCCCGCTTGCGCTTTGCCTCCCCGAAGGAGTTGCCCGACTTGTGGATGGTCTCCAGGGTCGACTGCAGCAGGGGATCGAGTTCCCCCTCCTCCACCAGCCGGCGACGCAACTGGTTGATGATCGGCACGTGCTCGATCTCCACCGGGCAGATCTCCACACAGGCCATGCACTGCATGCAGGACCACAGGGTCTCGGGGCGGAGCGCCTGGCCGACCAGCAGGGCGTCCGGCTCCCCCCGGGGACCCAGCTTCACCGAGGCGTGGATGCCCGTGGCGGCCTCCGCCGCCTCCCGCAGGTCGAGGATCAGGTCCCGGGGGGACAGGGGGTAGCCCGAGGCCCGCGCCGGGCAGGCCTCGTGGCACTTCCCGCACTTGGTGCAGGCGTCCAGGGAGAGCAGGTGCCGCCAGGACAGGTCGGTGATCCGGCCGTAGCCCACGTCCTCGGGGTCGGCGTCGGGGGCCACCGGCACGAGGTGGCGTCCCGCCCGGGGGTCCCGCACCGCCACGGTGGCCGGGGCGGCCAGCATGTGGACGGCCTTGGTGTAGGGGATGCAGGCGACGAAGGCCAGGGCGACGAGCCCGTGCACCCACCACAGGACGTGGTGGGCCAACCCGGCGGCTGCCCCGGTGAGGCCCATGGCCCGGAACCACGCCGCCAGCACCCAGCCCACCGGGGACCACCCGCCGTAGGAGGGGTGGGTCTGGGCCAGCCAGAAGCCCTCCAGGAGGAAGCCGGTGACCGCCAGGAAGAACAGGCTGGCGACGAAGATCTGGTCGCCGACGCGGTAGCGGGTGCGGCGCTCGTCCCCCGGGGCCCCGTCGACCCGGCCGTAGTCCAGCCGGGCGGGCCGGGCGATCCAGCGCTTGGCCGCCATCACGCACAGCCCGGCCAGCAGGGCCAGCCCCGCCACGTCCAGGCACAGCTGGTAGCCGAGGTAGAAGCCGCCCTGCCAGAACTGCCAGTGGAGCAGGGGGGTGGCGAGGTCGGTCTGGATGCCGAGCACGGTGGTCCCCCCGAAGAGCAGGAGGAACCCGAAGAAGATCAGGGCGTGGCCCACCCCGGCGGTCCGGTCGCGACGGGCGAGGCGGGCGTGGGAGAAGGTCGTCCGCACCATCCGGGCGAGCCGCTCGCCGGGATGGTCGAGGGCCTCGGCGCGGCCTCGGCGGTACTTGGCCACCAGCTGGGCGGCTCCCCACACGAACACGGCCGTGGAGATGACGATGAACCCGTACCACACCACGACCTCGGCGTGGCTCAGGCCGGCGAAGGGCTCCCGGGTGACCACGGCCGGGTCAGGGAACGGTGACGGGTGGACGCAGCATCACCAGCGCCTGTCGAGCTCGTCGGCCACGTCGAACAGGTCCGCCACCGCCCCGTAGTGGGCCACGCTGAAGATGGCCGCGTCGGGATCGGTGTTGACGGCGATGATCGTCCCCGCCTGCTTCATGCCGGCGAGGTGCTGGACCGCGCCGGAGATGCCGAAGGCCAGGTACACCCTGGGCTTGACCGTCCGACCCGACTGGCCCACCTGCCGCCAGGCGGGCAGCCAGCCGGCGTCGACCAGCGGCCGGGAGGCCGAGAGGGTGGCCCCCAGCTTCTCCGCCAGCTTCTCGAAGATCTCGATGTTGTCCCGCTCGCCGATCCCCCGCCCGATGGACACCAGGAACTCGGCGGTGGTGATGTCCACCTCCACGGTCGGCGCCGCCTCGTAGGCCAGATGCCGGGACCGACTGGGCGCGGCCGGGACGGCCATCTCCGAGACCGTCGGCTGGCTCGTTCCCTCGGCGGCGGGCCAGGTGGTGGGCCGCAGCAACAGCATGACCGGCGTTGAGGGGAACTCCAGGGTGGCGTGGACCTTGGACCCGTAGAAGGCGCGGGTGGCGAGGATGGCGTCGTCCTCCCGGTCCAGGGCGAAGACGTCGCTGGCGAACCCCAGTCCCAGCCTCGCCGCCACGGCCGGTCCGTAGCCCATGCTGTTGACGGTGAACCCGAGCAGCACGGCGTCGGGCCGGCGTTCGGCGAGGAGCGCCTCGAGGGCGGCGCGGTAGGGGTCGGCCTCGAACTCCTCGGGGCCGACCGCCACCCCCACGACCTCGTCCACGCCCGCCACGCACACCTGGTCGACCAAATGGGAGGGGTCGTCGGCGATGAGGGCCACCGTCACCGGCCCGCCGAGGTCGCCGGCCGCGGTCACGAGCTCCCTGGTCACCTCCCGCACCTGGCCGTGGAGGTGCTCGGCGACCACCAGGACGCCGCTCATCGCAGCTGCCCCTGGACCAGCTCGGTGATGCGCTGTGCCACCTCGCCGGGGTCGTCGCCCAGCATGGTCGCCCCCTCGCCCCGGGCCGGGACGAACATCTGCCGTATCCGGTAGCAGGGGGCGCCATCGGCCTCCATCGCCCGCACGGTGATCTCCTTCTGCCTGGCTTGCTTGATGGCCCGGAGCGTGGCGTACCGGGGTTCGTTGATGCCGGTCTGGATGGTGAGCAGGGCCGGCATGGCCACCTCGACCAGGTCGACCAGCCCCCCCTCGAGCTCCCGGTGCACGACCAGGGTGCCGTCCTGATGGGCCAGCTCGGTGACCACCGCCACCGAGGGCAGCTCCAGCAGGGCCGCCAGCATGCCACCGGTCGCCGCCTGGACGGCGTCGCTCGACTGGACGCCGGTCAGCACGAGATCAGGTCCCTCCTCGGCGATCGGGCCGGCCAGGGCCCGAGCGACCGAGAGGGGGTCCTGTGGCCCGGGGCCTGGATCGATGCGCAGGGCCCGGTCGGCCCCCATGGCCAGGCACCGTCGGATCGCCTCCTCGGCGTCCTCGCCGCCGACGGTGGCCACGACGACTTCCCCCTCCCCGGCGGCCTCCCGCAGACGAAGGGCCTCCTCGGTCGCGTAGGTGTCCCACTCGTTGACCGACCACTCCACCAGCTCGGGGTCGACATCGGTCCCCTCGGGGGTGAACTCGACCTCGTCCCCCAGTGTGGCCACCACCTTGGCGCAGACCACGATCTTCATCGCGCCACCCCTTCTGAGTCGAGCAGGTCGACCGTGCCACCGTATCGGGGACCGACCACCCGGGCACGCTAGCCAGGGCCGTCGGGCTCGTCAACTGTGGGTAGTCCCCGCCCACTGCTGGTGAACGCCGCCCGCCTGTGGCGCCCGCCGTCTTCGGCCGTTCCCCCCTTCCGCCCTGGGGCACTATCCATTATAGTGCCCGGAAGTTTCCCGCCGGTGGACGGGCGGCGGGTCCTGCTCGAGGGGGAGCAGCACGTGACGGATCAACGTGGGGAAGCCAGCACATGAACGACAGCGCGCGGGGGGGAAGCCAGGGGGGCACCGGCGTGGCGGCCGAGGTCGCCGTCGCCGGGGTCGACACCCAGCAGCTCCTCCAGAGCATGCATTGGTACGACGGTTTCGTCGTGGCCCTCGCCAACCCCGGGTTCCTCATCGCCACCCTGGGCTACACCATCGGGTCCCTCGGGGCTCTCGGGGCCCTGGCGGTGTGGGCGGGCTCGATGGTGATCGGCGTCATGCAGAACAAGATCTACAGCGAGCCCGCGGCCATGTTCCCCCACCGCTCGGGCGGAGTGCCCATCTACGCCTTCGAGGGCTGGCGGAAGTACTTCAGCTTCGCCGGCCCCCTGGCCGCGGTGGGCTACTGGGCCGGGTGGACCACCGTGCTGTCGATCTTCGGCCTCACGGTGGGCTCCCTGGCCCAGGCGGAGTGGTTTCCCCATCTGACGTGGTCGTTCCACTTCGTGATCAATCTGACCGTCCCCCGGCTCATCGCCATCGGCCTGATCGTGTTCGTGTGGGTCATCAACGCCGTGGGGGTGCGTCCCGCGGTGTGGCTGGGCTACGTCACCGGCGCGCTGTTGATGATCCCCCTCGCCATGTTCATCGTGGTCCCGTACTTCACGGGGGCCTGGGGTACCTCGCATCTGACCAACCTCATCGGGGGCGCCGGCCAGCCCGCGGGGTGGAAGCTGGTGATGGTGTACCTGTACCTGAACGGGTGGTCGTCCTACGGGGTGGAGGCCTGCGCCACCTTCGCCCCCGAGTACCACGATCCCAAGCGGGACACCGTGCTCGCCCTCCGCCGGGCGGCAATGTTCTCCCTCGTCGTCTACGCCCTCATGCCCCTGGGGCTCGGGGGGGTGCTGAGCCAGCAGACCATCAACAAGAACCCCCTCACCTACTACGCGCTGGCCCTGTCCCGGATCACCGGCGGCGGGGAAATCGTCTCCGGCCTGGTGGTCGCCTTCATGATCGCCAGCTTCGTCCTGGCCATGAACTCCGCCACCATGGACGGCTCCCGGGCCCTGTACGGGATCTCCCAGTCCGGCATGACCGTGAAGTGGCTGGGCAAGCTCAACAAGCACCACGTCCCCGCCCGGGCCATGACCCTGGACATGGCGGTCAACGTGGCCCTGGTGCTGTTCCTCAGCTCCACCCTGGCCATCCTGGCTGCCTCCAACCTCGGGTACATCCTGTGCCACGTGCTCGCCCTGAGCGGGGTGGTGCTGCTGCGACGGGACCGGCCCGACTGGCCCCGGGCCCTGCGGCTGGGCCGACCGTGGCTGGTGGCCGCGGTCGTGCTGGCCGTGGCCAACCTGGCGTTCATCGTCATCGGCGCGCCCTCGTTCAGCATCACCGGCTACGGGGGCTACGCGGAGCTCCTCATCGGTATCGGGGTGCTGGTGGCCGCCTGCCTGTTGTACGTGTACCGGCGGGTGGTGGAGGACCGCCAGCCCGTCAGGCTGCGCCAGCCCTCGACGGAGGACTGGCAGAGCGTCCCGGCCCTGGCCGCCGGCGGCCTCGCCGGTCCCCTGGCCCCGGTGCCCTCGGGCGTCGGGTCCGGGCTGGTCACCGAGGACGGGTAGGCGGTCGTCGCCGTGGCCAAGCTCCGCATCCGGGTGCGGTGCCACTGCGGGGAGGACGCCTCGGTGCCCCTGGGCCAGGTGTGGCAGTGCCCGCAGTGCGCGAGGAGGTGGGACACCGGCCAGATCTCCCACCGTGGCTACGACGAGGTGGTGGCCAGCCTGCGGCGGATCAAGCGCGGGGCCCTCGCCGGGCTGGTGGTGATCGTGGTCCTCACCGGTGTGGGGTTCGCCATGGTCAGCCACGCCGTGGTCCTCGATGCCCCGGTGGTCCTCGCCGTCTTCTACTTCTGGTACCTCCCCCGGTACCGCCGGCGGCTCCGTCGGGTCTACGCCACCCTGCCCACCTGGGAGCTGGCGCCCGAGTGACCACCCGACCCCGGTGCCCCCGACCGCCCGGTGGGGCGGCGCCGCGGCCGGCGACGCCCTGGTTGGGAGGGCTCGATCCCGGGCGCAGGGGGGCCTGGGACGAGGGACAGGAGTCGGACGCGTGCTTGCACCCACCAGGGCCGGCTTGTATCGTCTCAGCAGTCA
>DASQQH010000595.1:0-4177 GCA_035643555.1 Acidimicrobiales bacterium
CGGGAGCGACGGCACCGCCCCACCGCGTGGACGGTGTTCGGCGTGGGTCCGGCCATCATCGCCGGAGACGCCCTCCACACCCTGGCCCACCAGCTGCTCCTCGAGGTGCCCGGCCCGCCGGGAGGAGCGGCCGCGGAGGCCCTGGCGAGGGCGACCGGTGGGATGATCGCCGGACAGGCCGACGACCTGGCCTTCGAGACCGGCGAGGAGGTGTCGGTCGAGGCCTGCCTTGCCATGGAAGCCGCCAAGACCGGGGACATCCTGGCCTGCGCGTCCGCCATCGGCGCCATTCTGGCCGACGCCCCGGCGGCCACGGTGGACGCCCTGCACGACTACGGGCTCCACCTGGGGCAGTCGTTCCAGGCCGTGGACGACATTCTCGGGATCTGGGGGGATCCGGCCCGCACCGGCAAGCCCGTGGCCAGCGATCTCCGCCAGCACAAGAAGACCCTGCCGGTCGTGGCCGCCCTGGCCCGGGAGCCCGCCGGGGAGCTCGCCTCCCTGCTGGGGGCCCCGGAGCCCACCGAGGCCCAACTGGCCCGGGCCGTGGAACTGCTCGAGGCCGCGGGTGCCAAGGACCTGGCCCACCAGGAGGCCACCCGCCACCTCGATGTCGCCCTGGGGGCCCTCGAGCGCACGGCCCTGGACGACGCCGCCGCGGCCCAGCTCGCCGACCTCGCCCGCTTCGTGACCGACCGGGAGGCCTGACTGATGCTTGTCGACCCCGCCGCCGAGATCTCGCCCGAGGCCCTAGCGACCGGGGCCGATGGCGCCGTCGCCGCCCGGGACCGGGCCGTCCGCCACCTCCTCGACGCCCAACACCCGGAGGGCTGGTGGAAGGGTGAGCTGGAGACCAACGTCACCATGGACGCCGAGGACCTCCTCCTGCGCGAGTTCCTCGGCATCCGCACGCCCGAGCAGACCGCCGCCACCGCGGCCTGGATCCGGTCCCAGCAGGGCGATGACGGTGCCTGGGCCACCTTCTACGGCGGCCCCGGCGAGGTGTCCACCACGGTCGAGGCCTACGTCGCCCTGCGCCTCGCCGGCGACACCCCGGCGGCACCACACCTGGCGCGGGCGGCGGCCTTCATCCGGGACGCCGGTGGCATCGAGGGCTCCCGGGTCTTCACGAGGCTGTGGCTGGCGCTGTTCGGCCTGTGGCCCTGGGAGCAGCTCCCGGCCCTGTCCCCCGAGGTCATGCTCCTGCCGCCCTGGGTCCCTCTCAACATCTACGACTTCGCCTGTTGGGCCCGCCAGACCGTGGTGGCCCTCACCGTCGTGGGCGCCCACCGCCCCGTACGGCCGCTGCCCTTCGGCCTCGACGAGCTGCGCACGGGGGCGCCACCGCCACCCCCACCGCCGGTGGCCTCGGCGGCCGGCGCCTTCCACCTCCTGGACCGCCTGCTGCACCGCTACGAGGCGCGCCCCCTCCCGGCCCTGCGCCGCCTGGCGCTCCGCCGGGCGGAGGCCTGGATCATCCAGCGCCAGGAGGCCGACGGCGGCTGGGGCGGGATCCAGCCCCCCTGGGTCTACTCCCTCATGGCCCTGTCCCTGCAGGGCTATGCCCTGGATCACCCGGTCATGCGGGCCGGCCTGGCGGGCCTCGACGGGTTCACCATCCACGACGAGCGGGGCAGGCGGCTCGAGGCCTGCCAGTCACCGGTGTGGGACACCGCACTGGCCACCCTCGCCCTGGCCGACGCCGACGTGGCCCCCGACCATCCGGCCCTCCGGCGGGCTGCGGACTGGCTGGTGGGGCAGGAGATCACCGTCACGGGGGACTGGGCCGTCCGGCGTCCCGACCTCGCCCCGGGTGGGTGGGCCTTCGAGTTCGAGAACGACAACTACCCCGACATCGACGACACGGCCGAGATCGTCCTCGCCCTGCGCCGGCTGGTCCCCCCCGAGGCCGAGGGGGCCGACGGGCTGGCGCGGGCCGTGACCGGGGCCGTCGAGCGGGGGGTGGCCTGGGTGGAGGGCATGCAGTCCGCCGGCGGCGGCTGGGCCGCCTTCGACGCCGACAACACCAGCCCCCTGGTGGGCAAGCTGCCCTTCTGCGACTTCGGCGAGGTCACCGACCCCCCGAGCTCGGACGTGACCGCCCACGTGGTCGAGATGCTCGCACACGAGCCCACCCGGGACCCGCGGCGCTTCGCCCAGGGCCTCGACTGGCTGTGCGCCCAGCAGGAGGCCGACGGGGCCTGGTTCGGGCGATGGGGGGTCAACTACCTGTACGGGACCGGGGCGGCGGTGCCGGCCCTGGTGGCCGCGGGCGTCAGCCCCGACGACCCCCGCATCCGCCGGGCGGTGTCGTTCCTCGTCGCCCACCAGCACGAGGACGGCGGCTGGGGGGAGGACCTGCGGAGCTACCTCGACCCCACCACCCGGGCCCAGGGGACGGCCACCGCGTCCCAGACCGCCTGGGCCCTCCTCGCCCTCCTGGCGGCCGATGAGCTGGGGGAGCCCACCCGCCGCGGGGTGGCCTGGCTGGTGGCCAACCAGGGCGAGGACGGGACCTGGGACGAGCCCTGGTACACGGGCACCGGGTTCCCCTGGGACTTCTCGATCAACTACCACCTCTACCGGTTGGTCTTCCCCGTGATGGCCTTGGGGCGCTGGGCCCGCGCCGCCGGGGACCGGCCGGCGACCCACGCACGATCGGACGCGTCGGAAGGGAGCCGCCGTGATGGCTGACCCCCAGCCCACTCCATCCCCCGCCCGCGGGGTGCCGGCGACCGGTGCGCCCCCCCGGCTCCTCGCCCTGTGTCCCCTGCGCGTCGAGGCCGCCGCCGTGCGCCGCGGGGCGCCGAACGCCGAGGTGGTCACGACCGGCCTGGGCCCCCGCCGCGCCCGACGGGCCGCCGACCAGCTGGGCCGGCCCGGCGCCAGCGATCGGGCCCCGGCGGTGCTCGGCTTCGGTGGAGGCCTCCAGGAGGACCTGGCCGCCGGGGACCTGGTGGTGGCCACCGAGGTGAGAGGCCCCGAGGGCAGACGACATCTGCTTCCCTCGGCCGACCTGGTGGCCCAGACCCTCCGTCGGGCCGGCCTGGTGGTCCACACCGGCCCGGTGGTGTCGACCGACCATGTGGTGGGAGGTGTCGAGCGCCACGAGCTCGGGCGCTCGGGGGCCCTGGCCGTGGACATGGAGTCGTCCTGGCTGGCAGAGGCGCTCAACGGCGGGCCGGCGGCGATCGTGCGGGCCGTGGTCGACACCCCGCAGGCGGCGCTGGCCTCGCCCGCCACCGTCCAGGCCGGGATCCGGGCGTACCGGTCCCTGTCCCGGGCCGCCGGGGCCCTCGAGGCCTGGGCGGGCGCCACCGTCCCGGTCGGGCAGGAGCGCCGTGTGGTCCTCGCCGGGCCCCGGTCCTTCTGCGCCGGGGTGGAGCGGGCCATCGAGATCGTCGAACGGGCCCTGGCCCGCTTCGGGGCCCCCGTGTACGTGCGCAAGCAGATCGTGCACAACAGCCACGTGGTCACCGACCTGGAGGCCCGTGGGGCCATCTTCGTCGACGAGCTCGACGAGGTCCCCCCGGGGGCCACCGTGGTCTTCTCGGCCCACGGGGTGTCCCCCGGCGTCCGCCAGATCGCCGAGGCCAGGGAGCTCCAGGTCGTCGACGCCACCTGTCCCCTCGTCGCCAAGGTCCACCACGAGACCCGGCGGTTCGCCCGCAAGGGCTACCAGATCATGCTGGTGGGCCACGCCGACCACGAGGAGATCGAGGGCACCGTCGGGGAGGCGCCGGAGGCCGTGCAGCTGGTGCAGCGTCCCCAGGACGTGGCCGAGCTCTCGGTGGAGGACCCGAGCCGGGTCGCCTACCTCACCCAGACCACCCTGGCCACCGACGAGGTGGCCGACGTGGTGGACGCCCTCCGGGCCCGCCTCCCCGACCTGGTCGGCCCGGCGGCCGACGACATCTGCTACGCCACCCAGAACCGCCAGGAGGCCGTCCGGGACCTGGCCGGGCACTGCGACCTGGTCGTGGTGGTCGGGTCCTCGAACTCCTCCAACTCCAACCGTCTCGCCGAAGTCGCCGAGCGCCATGGGTGTCCCGCCCACCTGGTCGACGACGTCGACGACCTGGACCTGGCCTGGCTGGCCGGGGCCCGGACCGTCGGTGTGACCGCCGGCGCCTCCGCTCCCGAGGAGCTCGTCCAGGGCGTGGTGGCCGCCCTGGCC
>DASQQH010000596.1:0-2695 GCA_035643555.1 Acidimicrobiales bacterium
CGCCCTGAGGGACGCCTTCGGCGGGCACGACGCAGTGGTGAACCTGGCCACGTCGATGCCCTCCACCGCGATGTTCATGGTCCGCCGAGCGTGGGCCGAGACCCACCGGGTTCGGACCGAGGGATCTGTCGCAGTGGCCGCCGCCGCCCTGGCCGCGGGCGTCGGCAGGTTGGTACAGGAGTCGGTGAGCATGGTCTACCCGGACGGTGGTGACCGCTGGATCGACGAAGGTGTGCCGACCGACCACTACCCCAACGCAATGGGCAACCTGGCCGCCGAGCAGAGCGCGGTCGGCTTCAGCGAGGTCGGTGGGGTCGGTGTCGTCCTCCGGTTCGGCCTGTTCTACGGTCCCGGGGCGCGTCACAGCGAGCAGTTCCTGGCCCTCGCCCGCCACCATGTGCTGGTGGTCATGGGGCATCCGGACTCGTACGTGTCCTCCCTCCATGTGGCCGACGGCGGCGCAGCGGTGGCCGCAGCACTCCACCTCGTCAGCGGCATCTACAACGTTGTGGACGACCAGCCCCTCACCAAGCGCCAGTACGCCCAGGCGCTCGCCACCGCCGCCGGCCAGCGGCCCTGGATCCAGGGTCCGGGCCGGCTGGGCGTCCTCTTCGGGGACCGGCTCACGTCGTTGACCCGGTCCCTTCGGGTGAGCAACCAGCGGTTCCGCCGAGCCACCGGTTGGCGACCGCGGTACCCGAGCGCCCGTGACGGATGGAGCGCGACAGCCCGGGAGGTGTGAACCGGTCCCCGCTGAGCCCGGTCCAGGGGCCGGCACAGCTCACCGAAGGCCGCCCGGTGCGCAGGGGTGAACGCGGCGCCTCCCGTCCACAGGGCGCTCCGTGGGCGTGCTCGTCACCGCCCCCGTGGCCATCGACGGGTCCACCGGGGCGGCCGCCACGTCTCGACACCGGCTGCAGGCCACGGTCGGTGCGACCCCGCCTACCCCAGCACCACCAGGTCGTCACGGTGGATGACCTCCGGCGCCACGTCCGGGGGAAGCTTGCTGGTGTGCCACCCCGCCCACCGGGTCAAGCGGGTGCCGGAGTGGCGGGCCAGGCCCTTGGCGAACACCTGTCCGTGGCGGTCCACGACCTCCACGGCATCCTCGCTGCGGAAGTCGCCGTCCACGGCCAGGACCCCGGCCGGCAGGAGCGACCTGCCCCGCGTGGTCAGGGCCGCCCGGGCCCCGTCGTCCACCACCACCGTCCCCGAGGCGCCCACGGCGAAGGCGATCCACAGCTTGCGGGCCGGGAGGCGCCTGCCCCGGGGCCGGACGGTGGTCCCCACCCCCGGCGCCCCGGCCACGGCGTCGGCCAACACGCCCTGCCGCCCGGCGTCGGCGATGACCGCCCTGATCCCCGACCAGGCCGCCATCTTGGCCGCCGTCAGCTTCGACGCCATCCCCCCGCTGCCCCGGTCGGTGCCCGCCCTGCCGGCGCGGGCCTCCAGGGCCTGGTCGACCTCGACCACCTCCTCGATGAGGGAGGCCTCGGCGTGCACCCGGGGGTCCGCGGTGTGCAACCCGGGGGTGTCGGTGAGCAGCACCAGGACCTCCGCCCGCACGAGGTGGGCCACCAGGGCGGCCAGGCGGTCGTTGTCCCCGAAGCGGATCTCGTCGTCGGCCACCGCGTCGTTCTCGTTCACGACCGGCACCACCCCCAGATCGAGCAGGCGGGTGAGGGTCTGGCGGGCGTGCAGATACTGCTGGCGGTGCACGAAGTCGAGCGGGGCCAGGAGGACCTGGCCTCCGAGCACGCCGCAGCCCGCCAGCACGTCGTCGTAGACCCGCATGAGCCGGCTCTGCCCGACCGCCGACACCGCCTGCAGGGTGGCGGGGTCGGCGGGGCGGTCGCCGGCGAAGCCCAGGGGGGCCAGGCCGGCGGCGATGGCCCCCGAGGTCACCAGAACGACCCGCCTGCCCCCGGCGCGGAGCGCGACCACCTCCTCGCAGAGCTTGACCACCGCCCCCTGGGCCACCTCCCCGCGGGGATCGGTGATCGACGACGTCCCCACCTTGACCACGACGGCACCCCGGCGGGCACCGTCCGCTGCGTTCGGGCTCACCGATCGGGTTCCCAGGTGAAGGCCAGCTCCCCGATCCGTACCGGGTCCCCCTCCCGGGCACCGGCCCGGTGGAGGGCCCGGTCCACACCCAGGCGCCGGAGCTGGCCCTGGACATGCTCCAGGGCCCCGGCGTCGGTGAGGTCGTTGACGGCGACGGCCCGCTCGGCCGCCCGTCCCCGCACCGTCCAGCCCCCGGCGGGGTCCCGCACCACCTCGACGCCCCCGGCCCGGGGCCGGTGCACGACCGTCGCCCCCGGCGCCGGCCGGGCCGCCTCGGTCTCCCGGGAGGAGGCGACCAGCTCCGCCACCGCGGTGAGGAAGGCGGGGAGGCCGGCGCCGGTCACCGCCGACACCCTGGGCAGGCCGTCGGCGCCATCGCCCTCGGGGTCGCCCGCCAGGTCCGCCCGGGAGCCGACGCTCAGGCAGGGGCGCCGGGCGAGCTCGGGGTCGTAGGCGGCCAGCTCATGGAGCAGCGCCGCCCGCTGGGCGGCCGGGCTGGCGCCGTCGGCGGGCGCCAGGTCCAGGAGCAGGACCAGGGCCCGGGCCCGCTCGACGTGGCGGAGGAACCGGTGCCCGAGGCCGCGTCCGGTGCTGGCCCCCTCGATCAGGCCGGGGATGTCGGCCATGA
>DASQQH010000597.1:0-3304 GCA_035643555.1 Acidimicrobiales bacterium
CGCCGGGCCCCTGGTCGCCGCCCAGCCCGGGGTCACCGCCGCCGACCCTGTCGTGGCGGTCCTGTGGGGGGTGCTTGCCTTCCACGAGCAGGTCAGGGGCGGGATATGGCTGTTTCTGGTGCTCGTGGCCGCCGGGGTGGCCGCCTGGGGGGTGGTCAAGCTGTCCCGTTCCTCGGTGATCACCGGGACAACGCCCGACGGCGCCGACGTCGGGGACACGGCCACCCAAGCTGTCCCCGAGGAGCATGACCAGCGCCGCACCCCGACCCGGTAGCCATGGTCGACCACCGCCTCCGTCACGGCCCCACCCGGGTCCAGGAGTGGTTCCGCCGGGACATTGAGGCCCGCGTGGCCGAGCGGGTCGGCGGGCCGGCCCGGCTCCGGGTCGTGGTCCTGCTGGCAAGTGTCCTCGGGCTCAGCGCCGCGGACCAGGCCACGGTGGGCGCCGTCGCCACCCAGCTGGAACGGGCGCTCGGGGTAGGGAACTTCCAGATCGGGTTGCTCGTCACAGTCTCCACCGGCGTCGGGGCCGTGGCCGCCCTGCCCGCCGGGGTCCTCGCCGACCGGGTCAAGCGCACCCGCCTCCTCGTTATCACCATCTGTCTGTGGGTGGCGGCCATGGTGGCCAGCGCCGTCTCGGTCTCCTACCTGTGGCTGCTGTTCAGCCGCCTGGCCCTGGGGGCCGTGGTGGCGGTCGCCGGCCCCGCCGTGGGCTCCCTCACCGGTGACCTCTTCCCCGTGAGCGAGCGGGGCCGCATCTACGGGTTCATCCTCACCGGGGAGCTGGTGGGCGCGGCCCTCGGGGTCCTGATCTCTGGCGACGTGGCCGCCGCCGCCGGCTGGCGGGCGGCGTTCGGGGTGCTGGCAGTACCCGGGCTGGCACTCGCCGTCGCCATCTGGGCCCAGTTCCCCGAGCCGGCGCGCTCGGGGCGGAGCCGCCTGCCCGAGGGAGCCGAGCACATCGTCTCCGCCGAGGAGGCTGCCGACACCCCCGCCGAGACCGACGCCGGAGACCCCACGCCCTCGCCCGACGGCAACGACGGAACGGGGGTTGCCCAAGAGGTCCAGGAGGAGGGCATCGACCCTCGCCAGGGTCTCGTCCTCACCGGGGAGCCCGCCAAGATGTCGCTCTGGGACGCCGTGCGCTACGTGTTGCGGATCCCGACCAACCTGTTGCTCATCGTGGCCTCCGCCCTCGGCTACTTCTACTTCTCCGGCCTGCGGACCTTCGCCGTCGAGTTCCTCCGGGGTCGGTTCGGGCTGGGCCAGGGCGCCGCCACCAACCTGTTCGTCGCCATCGGGCTGGGGGCGATCATCGGGGTGCTGGTGGCCGGCCGGCTCGCCGACCACCTCCTGGCCCGCCGGCAGATCGACGCGCGCATCGTCGTGGCCGGCGGCGCCTTCCTGGTCGCCGCCGGCCTCTTCCTCCCCGGCCTCGTGCTACGATCGCTCGCTCTGGCGGTGCCGCTGTTCTTCATCGGGGCCGCCGGGCTCGGCGGTGCCAACCCCCCCTTGGACGCAGCCCGACTGGACATCATGCACTCTCGACTGTGGGGGCGGGCCGAGGCGGTCCGGACCCTGTTCCGCTCCTCGCTGGTTGCCGCGGCGCCGCTGCTGTTCGGCTTCGTGTCGACCCAGCTGGGAGGGCGGACCAGCGGCCTCGGCCACCCCACCGGGCCCCTGGCACCCGGCGCGCCCAGCCTGGACCTCACCTTCCTGGTGATGCTGATACCCCTGGCCGCCGCAGGAATCATCCTCCTCCGTGCCCGGCGGACCTATCCTCGTGATGTCGCCACTGCCATCGCCTCCGAGCACGCCACCCGGGGCAACCGGGCCGAGGCGGGGATCGGAAGGGACGGGGATGTCTAGGCTCCCCACCGACCGGCTCCCCTGGCTGCGTCGCGTCGTTCGCCGGGGCGGAGGATCGGAGCGCCAGCCCTGGCGGGTAGGCAAGTTCGCCGCCGTGGGCATCGCCAACGCCGCCATCGACCTCGGCATCTTCAACGTCCTCATCTTCGCGGCCCCGACCCGCAACCCCGGCCGGCTGACCCTCTACAACACCGCGGCGGTCATCGTGGCCATGGCCAACGGCTACCTCTGGCACAGCAGGTGGACCTTCCGGGACCGGGCCGCCCGGGGTCCGCGGGAGCTGTGGAAGCAGCGCGGGGCCTTCGGTCTCCAGGCCGGGGTCAACATCGGCGTCAACGACGTCGCCGTGGCCATCCTCGGCACCCTGTTCAACCTCGGCCATGTGATCCCCGCCACGATCGCCAACGAGGCGGCGAAGCTCCTGGCCATGCTGGCCGCCTCCACCACCAGCTACTACCTCATGAAGCTGATCGTGTTCCGCCCGGCGACGGGCCGGTCAGACCGTGTCCCCGGCGCGGCCCGGTGGCGGGCCTGGTGGCGGGGAGCAAAGCGCCTGCTCGGGCGGGCACGGCGGCGGGCGTCGGCGTCCCCCCCTGCCGCCACCGGAGAGTTGGGCCCCGACCCCGCCCCGGAGCCGCTGTGGGCGCCGGCCCCCGACCAGCGGGTTCCAACCCCCGATCAGCCGGTGCGCCGGGTGGACCGGCGCTGAGCCGCCACCAGCGACTCGACCCGGTCCGCTCATCCCGCCTCACCGGTGTCGGCGCTGGGTGCGGTGACCGCCCCGCGGTCGGGTTGGTCCCCCCGCATGGTGGGCGCCAGGTGGACCGGGAGCCCGAGGGCCGAGTAGACCGCCGAGCCGTCGACCGTCTCCTCCTCGAGCAGGTGCTCCACCAGCCGGTCGAGGGCCTCCCGGTGCTCGGTGAGCATCGCTGTGGCCCGGTGCTCGGCCTCGGTGACCAGTCTGGCCACCTCCTCGTCGATGGCCCGCTGGGTCGCCTCGGCATAGGGGCGGGCGCCCATCTGGGCCGCCGGGTGGCCTGACTCGTCACGGGCGTACCCGATGGGCCCGAGGTCGTGGTTCATCCCGAACTCGCGGACCATCCGCCCGGCCAGGTCCGTCGCTCCCGAGAGGTCGTTGGCGGCCCCGGTCGACGCCTCGCCCAGCACCAGGATCTCGCTGGCGCGCCCGGCCAACCGGACGTTGAGGGCGTCGGTCAGGTAGCTCTCGCTGTGCAGGTGCGCCTCGTCGACGGGGAGCTGCTCGGTCACCCCGAGGGCCCGGCCGGCCGGCAGGATGGTGACCTTGGCCACCGGGTCGGCCCGCATGGAGAGGGCGGCGACGACGGCATGGCCGGCCTCGTGGACCGCAACCGAGCGCTTCTCCTCCGGAAGCAGTGCGTTGCTCTCCTCCCGCTGGCCGATCATCACCCGGTCG
>DASQQH010000598.1:0-5544 GCA_035643555.1 Acidimicrobiales bacterium
CACCCTGCTGGGGCTGGTCCAGGCGGACGTGCGGGCCGATCGGCGCCCCCCTGGTCCCCGGTCCCCCGGCAGCGCCGACGACAACCGACCCCTGCTGGGCGAGGACGACGACAGCCTCCGGGTCCACGCCTGCCCCGGCCGGTCCCGCCAGGTCGAGGTGGTGCGGGACGCCGTGCTGCACCTGTTCCGCGCCGACCCCACCCTGGAGCCCCGCGACGTCATCGTCATGTGCCCGGACATCGAGTCCTTCGCCCCCCTCGTGCAGGCCGCCTTCGGGACGGGCGGCCCGGCGCAAGGCGAGAGGGTCGACCCCGACGACGGGGTTCCCCGCCTGCGGGTCCGCCTGGCCGATCGATCGCTGCGCCAGACCAACCCCCTCCTCGCCGTGGCCGCCCACCTCCTCGAGCTGGCCGGGGACCGCCTGACGGCCTCCCAGGTGCTGGATCTCGCCTCCCGGGAGCCGGTCAGCCGGCGGTTCGGCTTCGACGAGGAGGCCCTGTCCCGGCTGGAGCGCTGGGTGGCCGACGCCGGGATCCGCTGGGGACTCGACGCGGCGCACCGGTCTCCCTGGGGCCTCCAGGACCTCGGGGCCAACACCTGGGAGGCAGGGCTCGACCGGCTGGCGCTGGGCGTCGCCATGGGCGATGCCAGCCTCTTCGCCGGCACGGTGCCCGCGGCCCCGGTCGCCGGGGAGGACGTCGACCTCGCCGGACGCCTGATCGAACTGGTGGAGCGCCTCAGGCAGGCCGTGGTGGCCCTGGCCGGCCCCCAACCGATCGCCCGGTGGGCCGCCGCGCTGGCGGAGGCCACCGAACGCCTGGCCCGGGCCGGGCAGGCCGAGGCCTGGCAGCACGACCAGCTCCACCGCGTGCTGGACGACGCCGTGGCCGAGTCCGGCGACCAGGCCGACGACGCTGCCACCTGCCTGGACCTTGCCGAGGTCCGGTCCCTCCTCGGCGACCGGCTCCAGGGCCGCCCCACACGGGCCAACTTCCGGACCGGGGACCTCACGATCTGCACCATGGTCCCCATGCGCTCGGTCCCCCATCGGGTCGTCTGCCTCCTGGGCCTGGACGACGGGACCTTTCCCCGCCAGAGCGACCAGGACGGCGACGACCTCCTGGTCGCCGAGCCCCTGGTCGGCGACCGTGACCCCCGGAGCGAGGATCGCCAACTGCTCCTGGACGCCCTCCTGGCCGCCACGGAACACCTGGTCGTCACCTACGGCAGCAGCGACCTGCGGACCAACCGGCGGCGACCGCCCTCGGTGCCCGTCGCCGAACTGCTCGACGTGGTGGACCGGACCGTGCGCCTGGCGACGCCTGGGCGCCGGGCACGCGACGCGATCCTGGTCCAGCATCCCCTGCAGTCCTTCGACCCCCGGAACTTCTCCCCGGGGGGCCTCGGCACCGACGGACCCTTCAGCTTCGACCGGGTCAACCTGGCGGGCGCCGGGCTGGGCCAGGTCCCCGCCCCGGCGACCGGGTTCCTCGGGTCCCTGCTCCCCGCGGCGCCCGGCCCGGCCCTGCAGCTCGGCTCCCTGGTCCGCTTCGTCGAGCATCCGGTGCGGGCCTTCCTCCGCGACCGCCTTGGCCTCTACGACACCGACGGCCCCGACCGGACCCAGGACCACCTGCCCGT
The DNA here is from genome assembly GCA_035643555.1 of Acidimicrobiales bacterium. Classification (GTDB taxonomy): domain Bacteria; phylum Actinomycetota; class Acidimicrobiia; order Acidimicrobiales; family JAJPHD01; genus DASQQH01. Next base: position 1,642 of record DASQQH010000598.1, read on the forward strand.
GGAGCTGGACCCCCTGGAGCGGTGGGCGGTGGGGGACCGGCTGCTCGGCCTGCGCCTCGAGGGGGCCTCCCCCGAGCGTGCCCTGGCCGTCGAGCGGGGGCGGGGCCTGCTGCCACCCGGCCCCCTGGCCGACGCCCCTCTCGCGGGGGTGGGCCCCACCGTCGAGGCCCTCGTGGCGGTGGTCGAGGGCCTGGCCTGCGCCGGGTCAACACCCGGGTCGGTGGAGGTGAACCTCGCCCTGCCCGACGGCCGGGTGCTGCTGGGCACCGTCCCCGGGGTCCGGGACGCCACCATCGTGGCCTGCGTCTACGCCACCCTGGGCCCCCGGCACCGCCTCGGCGCCTGGGTCCGGTTCCTGGCCCTGTCGGCCGCCCGGCCCGACCTCAGGGTCGCTGCGGTGACCGTGGGGCGGAGCCAGCGGCGCCGCCACAACCGCCCGCGGGTCGAGGTGGCCACCCTGCCCCCCCTCGCCGACGATCCCGCGGCCCGGGCCGCCAGGGCCCTCGACGCCCTCGAGGTGCTGGTCGACCTCCACGACCGGGGGATGCGCGAGCCCCTCCCCCTCTACTGCGCCACCTCCGGTGCCTGGGCCGAGGCCAGGCGGGCGGGCGCCGACCCCGTCCAGGCCGCCCGGGACCGCTGGGAGTCACGCCCGGCCGCCCCGCCGGGCGAGGACCGGGACCCCGACCACGTGCTGGTCCTCGGGCCCGGGGCGCGGCTCCCGGACCTGCTTCGGACGCCCCCCGCCGCGGACGAGGCGGGGGACACCTGGGCCGGGGACGAGGGGAGCCGGCTGGGACGCCTCGCCAGGCGGGCCTGGGACGGTCTCCTGGACCATGAGCACCGGGAGGTGCGCTGATGGCCCGGGGGCCCGACCGGTTCGACCCCTGCGGCCCCCTGCCGGGGCCGGGGGTCACCGTGCTGGAGGCCAGCGCGGGAACGGGCAAGACCTTCACCATCGCCGCCCTCACCACCCGCCTGGTGGCCGATGGGGTGCCCCTGGCCGAGATCCTGGCGGTCACCTTCACCCGGATGGCGACCGGCGAGCTGCGGGACCGGATCCGCGCCCGCCTGGTCTCCGCCGAGGACGGCCTCGGACGCCTCCTCGAGGCGGGGACCGAGCCCCCCGATGCCGACCGGGTCCTGGCCCAGCTGGGCGACGGGCCGAGGGCCGAGGTCGACCGCCGCCGCCAGCGCCTGGCCGACGCCCTGGCCACCTTCGACGCGGCCACCATCACCACCACCCACGGGTTCGCCCGGCTGGTCCTCGCCGGCCTGGGGGTGTCGGGCAACGTGGCCACCGGAGCCGTCCTGACCGAGGACGTGCGCGACCTGGTCGAGGAGGTGGTGGACGACCTGGTGGTCCGCCGGGTCCTCGGGTGGGGGCCCGTGCCCTTCGACCGGGCGACGGCGCTGGCGGTGGCCACCGAGGCGGTGGCCACTCCCGACACCCCCGTCGAGGCCGGGGAGGGCGACGGCCCCTCGGCCTTACTGGGCCGACTGGCCCGGCAGGTGCGGGTGGAGGTGGCCCGACGCCTGCTCGACGCCAACCTTCTCACCTACGACGACCTGCTGGTCCGCCTGAACCATGCCCTGGCAGACCCCGAGCGGGGGGACAGTGCCTGCGCCCGGCTGCGCCACCGCTACCGGGTGGTGCTGGTGGACGAGTTCCAGGACACCGATCCGGTCCAGTGGGACGTGGTGCGGCGGGCCTTCGGCGACGGACGGACCAGGCTGGTCCTGATCGGCGACCCGAAGCAGGCCATCTACGCCTTCCGTGGCGCCGACGTCTACGCCTACCTCGACGCCGCCCGCCTGGCCACCCACCGCCTGACCCTCGACGAGAACTGGCGGAGCGACGCGGCCCTCCTGGAGGCCTCCGACGCGCTGCTCCACCCCCTGCGACTTGGCCATCCCGACATCCCGTACCGGCAGGTGCGGGCCACCCCCGCCCACCGCCGACCCGGCCTCGAGGGGGCTCCCGTGGGGACCGCCCTGCGGGCGCGGATCCTCCACAGCGGCGACCACGACCTCCCCATCACCCCCACGAAGCGCCTGGTCCGCAAGAGCGCGGCCGTCGAGTGGGTGGCAGCCGACCTGGCCGACGACGCCGTGGCCCTCCTGGGCTCGGGGGCCCAGGTCGTGACCCGGGAGCCCGACCAGGCCGAGCGCTCCCGCCACACCCTGGGCCCGGGCGACCTCGCCGTGCTGGTGCGCACCAACCCCCAGGCGAGGGTGGTCCAGGAGGCGCTGCGGGCCGCGGGGGTCCCCGCCGTGGTGGCAGGGACCGACAGCGTGTTCTCCACCCCGGCCGCCGGACACTGGCGCCGGCTCCTGGAGGCCCTGGAGCAGCCGGCCTCACGACCCAAGGCCGTGGCCGTGGCCCTCACCCCCTTCGTGGGCATGGACGCCGCGGCGGTGGCGGGCGCCGGCGACACCACCTGGGAGGGCCTGCACGCCCGCCTCCACCGGTGGGCCGACCTGCTGCGCCACCGGGGGGTGGCCAGCCTGTTCCGGGCCATCGCCGCAGACACCGACCTCCCCGCCCGGATGCTGGGCGGCCACGACGGGGAACGGGAGCTCACCGACCTGGGCCACGTCGCCGAGCTCCTCCACGCCGAGGGTGCCGACGCCCAGCTCGGGCCGCCGGCCCTGCGGGCGTGGCTGGCCCACCGGATCGACGAGGCCGGGGTCGACAACACCGAGGCCCGGAGCCGCAGGCTGGACTCCGACGCCGACGCCGTCCAGGTCCTGACCGTCCACCGTGCCAAGGGCCTCGAGTTCCCCGTCGTCTACTGCCCCTACCTGTGGGATCCGGGCCCCTCGGCCCGCACGGCCAGCCCCGTGGTCTTCCACGACCCGGTCGACGGCTACCGCCGCAAGCTCGACGTCGGCGGCCCCGACCAGACCCCCGCCTACCGTCGCCACGCCCGGGCCCACCACGAGGAGCAGCGCGGGGAGGACCTCCGGCTGCTCTACGTTGCCCTCACCAGGGCCCGGCACCAGGCGGTGGTCTGGTGGGCCCGGGTCAGCGGCTGCCACCACTCCCCGCTGGGCCGTCTGCTCACGGTCCGGGACGGGGAGGGCAACGTGGCCCCCGACGGGAGCTTCGTCCCCGGGGACGAGGACGTCCACCGCCGCCTTGCCGAGCTGGCCGGGCGAGCCCCGGAGCAGATCGCCGTCGAGCGGTGCGGCCCACGGCGGGACATCCGGTGGGAACCGCCCGGGGCCGTCCCGGGAGACGAGCTCGCCGCTGCCTCCCTCGAGCGCCTCCCCGACCCTGGCTGGCGGCGACGCTCCTACACCAGCCTCACGGCGCCCCGCCAGGACGAGGCGGTCGACAGCGAGCCGGAGGAGCGGGGCACCGCCGACGAGCCGGGCCCGGCCCCCGGGGGGGCCCCCGCCGGTGCGGGGGGGACCACCGACGCAGCCGACGACGGGACGTCCCTGTCGGACGTCCCCACCCCCTGGGCCGAGGCCCCGGGCGGCCGGGAGGTGGGCACCTTCGTGCACCGGGTGCTCGAGCAGGTCGACTTCACCGTGGCCGACCTGGCGGGGGACCTGGCCCGGGTGGTCATGGCCGAGCGCCCCCGCCACGCCGTCGGGCCGGAGGCGGCCGACGCGGTCGTGGCGGGGCTCGCCGCCGCGCTCGCCACCCCGCTCGGGCCCCTGGTGGACGGCGCCCGCCTCCGGGACGTGCCACCCCCCGACCGCCTCGACGAGCTGGGGTTCGAGCTCCCCCTGGTCGGCGGTGACCGACCGAGCGCCGCGCTGTCGGCCGAGGCCCTGGCCCGGCTGATCGACCACCATCTCGGCTCCGGGGCCCGCCTCGCCGGCTACGGGGCCCGCCTCGCCGAGGTCCTGGCCGGGACGGACCTGCGGGGCTACCTCACCGGCAGCCTG
>DASQQH010000599.1:0-4780 GCA_035643555.1 Acidimicrobiales bacterium
TGGTGGTGACGACAAGGTGCTCTGCGTGCCGGCGGGCGATCCGCGGCTGGAGCACCTGCGCGACATCCATCACATGCCGGAGTTCGACCGGCTGGAGATCCAGCACTTCTTCGAGGTCTACAAGGACCTGGAGCCCGGCAAGGGCACCGTGATCCAGGGGTGGGCCGACGCCACCACCGCCCACAAGGAGATCGACAAGGCCGTCCAGGCCGCCGCGCGCCCTTCCTGATCGGCGCCGCGGCGCCGGCGGTCCGGGCCGACGGCCCTCCAGCTGGCCTCGCCCCTCCTCGCCTCGTGGATGTCGGCCCATCGCGCCCCGGCGGCGGGATAGTACAAACTCTTGACGGTGCTAACCGAAGATGTACAATCTCGGTCGGGGTGCGAGTGGAGAGGAGGGATCGCCCGTGCCGCTGGCAGCCTCACCAACCGGGACCGACGAGGCGGACGACGCCGGGACGCCGGTGCCCCGGGTCTCGTTCCAGACGACGCCCGAGCGCTACCGCCACTGGCACCTGGCGCTCGAGGGCCCCCTGGCCTGGCTCCGCCTGGACGTCGCCGAGGACGGGGGGATCGTCCCCGGGTACGAACTCAAGCTCAACACCTACGACCTGGGCGTGGACATCGAGCTGGCCGACGCCGTCCAGCGCCTCCGGTTCGAGCACCCTGAGGTTCGGGCGGTGATCCTCACCGGCACCGACCGGGTGTTCAGCGCCGGGGCCAACATCCGCATGCTGGCCCAGTCCTCCCACCCCTGGAAGGTGAACTTCTGCAAGTTCACCAACGAGACGCGCCTGGCCATCGAGGACGCCACGGCCAATTCGGGCCAGACCTACCTCGCCGCCGTCAACGGCACCGCGGCCGGCGGTGGCTACGAACTGGCCCTCGCCTGTGAGGCGATCCTGCTGGTCGACGACAACACCACCACCGTCTCCCTGCCCGAGGTGCCCCTCCTCGGGGTCCTGCCGGGCACCGGCGGCCTCACCCGGCTGGTGGACAAGCGCCACGTCCGCCGGGATCTGGCCGACGTGGTGGCCACCACCAGCGAGGGCGTGAAGGGGTCCCGGGCGGTCGAGTGGGGCCTGGTCGACGAGGTGGTCCCCCGCCGGGACTTCGACGGGGTGGTACGACGGCGCGCCGAGGAGGCCGCCGCCGCATCCCGGCGCCCCCCGGACCAGGCGGGGGTGCCCCTGCCACCCCTGGCCCCGACCGTCGCCGGCGACCGGCTCACCTACGGCCACGTGGACGCCGACCTCGACCGCCGGGCCGGGACCGCCACCATCACGGTCCGGGGCCCCGAGGGTGACGTCCCCGACACCCCCGCGCGTCTCGCCGAGCTGGGGGCGGCCTTCTGGCCACTGGCGATGGCCCGGGAGCTCGACGATCTGATCCTTCATCTGCGGACCAACGAGGCCGAGCTGGGGACCTGGGTGGTGCAGACGGCGGGGGACCCCCAGGCCGTGCTGGCCGCCGAGCGTGCGCTCACCGCCCACAGCGACTCCCACTGGTTCCTCAACGAGGTGCGCCACTACCTCAAGCGGGTCCTCAAACGCCTGGACACGACCAGCCGGAGCCTGATCGCCGTCATCACCCCGGGGAGCTGCTTCGTCGGCATGCTGTTCGAGCTGGCCCTGGCCTGCGACCGCCAGTACATGCTGGCGGGCGTCCCCGAGGACGGCGAGGCGGCCGAGCCGGCCCGTGTCCAGCTCACCGAGGCCAACGTCGGCGCCTTTCCGATGGCCAACGGGCTGTCCCGGTTGGCCTCCCGCTTCCAGGGGCACCCCGGGGCCCTGGACGCCGCCAGGGAGCTCCTGGGACAGCCTCTCGCCGCCGCCCAGGCCCGGGAGGCGGGACTGGTGACCTTCACCCCCGACGACATCGACTGGGAGGACGAGGTGCGCCTCGCGCTGGAGGAGCGGGCCTCGTTCAGCCCCGACGCACTCACCGGCATGGAGGCCAACTACCGGTTCGTCGGCCCCGAGACCCTGGAGACCAAGATCTTCGGTCGGCTCTCGGCCTGGCAGAACTGGGTCTTCTCCAGGGAGAACGCCGCAGGGCCCGACGGCGCCCTGCGGCGATTCGGCACCGGGCAGCGGCCGGCCTTCGACAGGAAGCGAGCGTGACGTCATGACCAGCCCGACCGACTACAGCGAGCGCATCCCCAACAACGTGGACCTGGCGAGCGACCGTCGCCTGCAGCGGGCCCTCGAGGCGTGGCAGCCCAAGTTCCTCCAGTGGTGGTCGGACATGGGTCCAGCCCTGCCCACCAGGGACGTCTACCTGCGCACCGCGGTCTCCGTGGGCCGTGAGGGGTGGGCCAACTTCGGCCACGTCGCCCTCCCCGACTACCGCTGGGGCATCTTCCTCGCCGAGCGGGACCCCGACCGGCGCATCGCCTTCGGCGCCCACCGGGGCGAGCCCGCCTGGCAACAGGTGCCCGGCGAGCACCGGTCCGACCTCCAGCGCCTGATCGTGGTCCAGGGGGACACAGAGCCCGCCTCGGTCGAGCAGCAACGACACCTGGGCGCCACCGCCCCCAGCCTCTACGACCTGCGCAACCTGTTCCAGGTCAACGTGGAGGAGGGCCGGCACCTGTGGGCGATGGTCTACCTGCTCCACGCCTACTTCGGGCGGGCCGGGCGGGAGGAGGCCGAGGCCCTGCTCCTGCGCAACTCGGGGAGCGAGGACACCCCTCGCATCCTGGGCGCCTTCAACGAGCCGACGCCCGACTGGCTCTCCTACTACCTGTTCACCTACTTCACCGACCGCGACGGCAAGTACCAACTGGGGACGCTGCGCGAGAGCGCCTTCGACCCCCTGTCACGGACCTGCCAGTTCATGCTCAAGGAGGAGGCCCACCACATGTTCGTGGGGACCACCGGGATCGACCGGGTGGTCCGCCGGACCGCCGAGCTCATGGCCGAGCACGACACCGACGACGTCGTCCCCTACGGGGGCATCCCCGTCGACCTCCTCCAGCGCTACCTCAACTTCCACTACACGGTGTCCCTGGACCTGTTCGGCAGCGAGCGGTCGACCAACCAGGCCAACTACTACACCGCCGGGCTCAAGGGCCGCTGGCGGGAGGAGGAGCGCGACGACGACCACGCCCTGACCGAGGCGACCGCCACCGTGGAGGGCGTCGAGGACGGGCGCATCGTCGAGGGGGAGGTTCCGGGTCTCACGGCCCTCAACCAGGACCTGCGGGACGAGTACATCGCCGACTGCCAGTCCGGGGTGGACCGCTGGAACCGCCTCCTCCGGGAGGCCGGCTGTGACCGGCCCCTGCGCCTGCCCCACCACGGGTTCAACCGCCAGGTGGGCGCCTTCGCCGGCCACCGGCTCTCCCCGGGGGGCACCGTGATCTCCGAGGAGGAGTGGCAGCGTCGGGCCCCGGAGTGGCTGCCCACGGACCAGGACCGGGCCCTGGTCGTCTCGTTCATGCACCCGGTCTACGAACCGGGCAAGGTGGCGAGCTGGATCGCGCCGCCCAATCGGGGGATCAACGGCAAGGCCGTGGACTACGAGTACGTCCACCTGAACTGACCCCGACCGACCCGCCGGCGACCGGTGCCGCCGGGGTCCCCTCCGATCGGCGCGGGCCCTCGATCCGGGGGCGGGGGGCCGACGCCGGGGTGGTGAGCCCTGGTCGACACCGGATCGGCGGTCCCCGGGCGGCCCGGGGCGCCGGTGAAGGGGGCCCGGTGATCCCATTGCCGTGGCTCAGCCGGGTCCCGGCGCCGACCTCCCCGGAGGGTCCAGGGGGACCGACAGCCGCACCACCGTGCCCATCGGTGAGCTGGTGACCACCGTGTCCTCGCACAGGCTGCGCACCAGCCACAGCCCGGAGCCGCCCGGCTGCCCGCCCGGTGGCAGGTAGCCCGCCAGGGGGTCGACCAGGCCGGTGCCCTGGTCGCTCACCTCGCAGACGAAACGCCGCCCCTCGGTCCAGGTGCGCACCCGGGCCGGGGTGCCGCCGTGTCGCAGGGCGTTGGTGGCGGCCTCCGTGGTGGCCAGCCCCAGATCCCTGCGGCGCTCCTCGGGCAGGCCGGCCTCGGCGGCATGCGCCGTCACCAGCCTGCGGAGGGTGGACACGCCACGCCGCCCGACCGTGGCCTCCCGGCAGGTCGAGGGCGGCGCCGCGCCGGGGAGGTCCAGGCCGGCGACGTAGCTCCCGGGGTCGACGAACTGGCCGTTCCGGCCCTCGCCGACGACCACCGGGTGGGTGCGACGGACGTCGGCCACGACCTCGGGGGGCATCACCCGGGCGTCGCACAGACACAGCAGGCTGACGGGCAGGGCGGCGAAGTGCACATTGCTCGCGGCCTCGTAGCGACGCCACTCCCGACCCTCGGTTCGGGCCTGCCAGGGCGATTCCGCCACGACCCGGCACCGGCTGGCGCCGGTGGCCAGGAGCCGGCGGACCTGGCGGTCGTAGGCCATGAGGGTCCCCGGGTTGGTCCCCCGCCACCAGGAGGCGGACTCCACGAGGGTGAGCCCGGCCGGCAGCGTTCCCAGGAAGGACCGCAGGCCGCCCGCCGTCGTCGGCCCCACGGTGACCAGGGCCGGCTCGCCGACAGCCAGGCCCGCCCGCAGGAAGGCCAGCACGGTCCCCAGGGCGTGGCCGTCCTCCCGGTAGATGAGGACCCGGTGGTCGCTCCACCGGTTCGAGGGACCGTACTCCTCCTGGGTCACGGTCCCGCTGCCGGAGCGCCCCCGACCGGGAGCGGGCCGGCGGCGCGACCCGGCCCGCGCCCGACCTGGCCACTGCCTTCCGCCACAC
>DASQQH010000600.1:0-7520 GCA_035643555.1 Acidimicrobiales bacterium
AGGGCTGCTCCGCCCGAAGCTCCACGGCCTCGGCGGCACAGACCAGCTCCAGGGCCACCACCCGGGTCAGGTCGGTGACCGCCAGCCGCAGCGAGCGGCAGGCGTTCCACCCCATGGAGACGTGGTCCTCCTGGCCCCCGCTGGTGGAGATGGAGTCGATCGAGGAGGGGCCGGCGTGGCCCCGGAGGCGGTTCACCAGGGCGGCGGCGGTGTAGTGGGCCAGCATGAACCCCGAGTTGGTCCCCGCGGCCACGGCCAGGAACGGGGGGAGCCCCTCGGAGCGGGCGGGGTCCATGAGGCGGTCGATCCGCCGCTCCACGACGGCCCCCAGGCCGGCCAAGGCCACCGCGGCGAAGTCGGCGACATGGGCCAGGGGCTGGCCGTGGAAGTTCCCCCCCGACACGACCTCGGCGTCCTCGGCGAAGACAACGGGATTGTCGGTCACGCTGGCCAGCTCCCGGTCCACGACCTGGCGGACGTGGGCCAGGGTGTCCCTGGCGGCCCCGTGCACCTGGGGGGCGCAGCGGAGGGAGTAGGCGTCCTGGACGGCGTGGGACGACTCCCGGTGGGAGGCCACCAACGGTGAGCCGGCCAGAAGGCGCCGCAGGTTGGCGGCGCTGGCGCGCTGGCCGGGATGGGGCCGGAGGGCCTGCAGCCGCTCGGCGTAGGCCGTGTCGGTGCCGAGGAGGGCCTCGACGCTCATGGCGCAGGTGACGTCGGCCGTGGCCAGGGTCACACCGAGGTCGGCCAGGGCCAGACACAGGTGGGCCAGCATGCCCTCGGTGCCGTTGAGCAGGGCCAGGCCCTCCTTGGCACGCAGCACCACGGGCGACACGCCGGCCTTCGCCAGCGCGGGGCCGGCCTCCTCGGGGGCCCCGTCCGGCCCGAGGACCCAGCCGCCACCGGTGAGGACGATGGCGGCGTGGGCCAGGGGCGCCAGGTCCCCCGAGGCGCCGAGGGAGCCGACCTCCGGGACGGCTGGGACCACCCCGGCGTTGAGCAGGTCGACGATGGCCTCCACCAGGCGGGGGCGGACCCCGGAGTGGCCCGCGGCGAGGGTCCTGGCCCGCAGGACCTGCATGGCCCTCACCACCTCCGCCTCCACCAGGGACCCCATGCCCGAGCTGTGGGAGAGGACCAGGGCCCGCTGGACCGCCTCGGCCTCCTCGGGGGGGACCCGGGTGTGGGCCAGGGCCCCGAAGCCGGTGGTCACCCCGTACACCGTGCGGGCCGCCGCAACGGCCTGCTCCACCACCTCGAGGGCGGGCGCCATCGAGGCCGGGGTCGAGGGGTCGACGGACACCTCCTCCCCGTGGCGGGCGACCGCCACGACCTCCTCCACGCTCAGGGGGCGGGCCCCCAGGACCACCATGGCCCTCACCCTCGCGCGCCCGCCGCCGCCCGGGCGAAACCCCGTCCCCACCAACCCGACGCCCCGGGCAGGGCAGGCGCCCAGGGGACCTCGGGCCCGAAGGACCCAGCCGGATCGGGCCAAAGGACCCTGGTCGTCTACCCCCGTTGCTGTTACCGTCCCTGCAGACGAACAGGGCACGGTCCACAGGGGGAATGGTTGTGAGGTGCGGTCGGTCTTGCGCTGGGGGGCTCTCCGGCGTGAGGACGCCGCCACCTCCTGTCCACCTGTGGCCAGCCGACCCGATGCGTCGCCACCCGGCGGGTGCCTTGCCCGGTTCCCCGGGTACACGCCACGCCACCCGAGCGGCACCAGGGCAGCGCTTCCCGGGCAATCCCGGCACCGGGCGCAGCATCTGTGCCACGGGCCGTCGGGGACGTGGGGCGGCCACGGCCATCCGGGCGAGGAGGGCGTTCCCCTCCGGGTCACGGGTCGGCCGTCGGGGTCGGTCCGTGTCCGCCCGGGCCGACCGTCGCCTCATCTCACACGGGCTTTCCGTAACACCGGAAAGGGGGAGGGAACTACATGACAACAACGAATGATCAACAAGCACAGGTCACAGAGGAGGGTGGGGAGGCCATCGGCGTCGCCCCGCCGCCCACGGCGATCACCTCGCCGTTCCACCGGGGTCGCCCCACGGTGGTGGGGATCCCGATGTTCATCGCGGGCTCCATCGCCCTGGGCCTGGTGCTGGTCGGGTACATCAACCCGGTCCTCGGCGCCGGCGCCGCCATCAACCTGGCGTTCGGGGCCGCCGCTCTCGGGACCCTGATCGCCTGCATCTGGTCCATCACCCTCGGCGAGAACGCGGTGGCAAGCATCTACGCCGTCTTCGCCGGGTTCTTCACCAGCTATCTCGTGCTCGAGCTCGGGTTGCTGCACGGCTGGTTCGGCTTCAGGCTGGGGTTGTTCGCCGGCCCACTCGTCACCAGTCTGGCGATCCACACCGAGGCCATCTTCCTCATCTCGTGGCTCGCCGTCGTGGGCATGCTGATCCTGGGGACCCTGCGGCTGCCATCCCTGGTGACGTTGCTGCTGTTCCTCGTCGAGGTGGCCCTGGCCCTGGACCTGACCGGGATCCTGCGGGGAAGCACCACCCTGCTGATGGCCGCCGGCGCCTCGACCTTCGCCTTCTGCCTGATCGGCATCCCGCTCTACCTGGACGCCCTGAACCAGGACCTCGGCGGCCGGGCGATCCCCCTGGGACGCCCGATCGCCAGGTGGTTCGTCCGCTCCCGCTGAGCGCAGGCCGCTGAGACCCCACCCGGGGCAAGGCGAGCCCGCTCCCACCTACTCCGCTTCGACGAGGAGGGACTGCAGCGACCGACCCACCACGCCCTCGGTGTCCCACAGCCGGCTCTGGGCCAGGCCCACCCCGGTCGGCTCCGCCGACATGCGGGCCTCCAGGGCGACCCACTCCCCGACGGGCGGGCGCGAGAGGTACACGGTCAGGTCAGGGTTGATGAACAGGTACTCCCCGAAGGCGAGGGGCGAGGCCACCCCGTTGCCGAAGTCGGCGGCCCCCACCGCCCGCTGCAGGGCCGAGGGGGCCTCCCCGGGCACCACCGGCACCGCCAGGCGCACCCACACCGTGGCCGGGCCCGGCTCGGTGAAGCTGCCCGCCACGAACCGCAGCTCGGCCCCGGTGTGGTGGAACCCCGGCCGGTCCGTCCGGGGAGCGGGGACCCGTCTCCCACGGTCGGGCCCCGGAGGGGCGGTCTCCCCGGGGGCGGGGTCCGCCGCCGCCTCGGGGACCGCCACCGCGGCGGTGCGGATCCGCACCGCCCGGGCCCGGGCGACGGGGGCCCCGGCCTGGCGGGCCTCGACCTCCACCAGCTGCACCTTCCGTCCCGGGCGCGCCAGGGAGGAGCTCAGCGAGAGCTGGGCCACCCCCACCGGGCGCAGCAGCTCCACCGTCACCCTGGCGGTGTGGAAGGGTCCCGTCCCGCCCGACGGCACCTGCTCCAGCGCCCTGGCCAGGAGGGCGGCCACCGGCCCCCCGTGCAGGGCCTCCGGATACCAGGGGCCGCGGGCGTGCTCGGTCGGGAGCCAGCCGTCGTCCTCGGACACGAACAGGGCCTCGTCCATGGCCCCCTCCTAGGGGACGCGCCGCCCCCTCGGCAACCCGGCGCCCGAGGGCGCTAGCCGACCTCGGCCCGGGCCCACCATCGGCCGTCTTGGTGGTGGACGGCCACCGGGAGGCCGAAGCAGGCCGACACCCTGGCCGTGGTCAGCGCCTCGTCGACCGGCCCCGCGGCCAGCAACCGCCCGCCGGCCATGAGGGCGGCGTGGGTCGTGCCGGCGGGGATCTCCTCGACGTGGTGGGTCACCAGCACCAGGGCCGGGGTGGCGGGGTCGCCCGTCAGCGCCCGGAGCCGGGCGAGGAGCCGCTCCCTGGCGCCCAGGTCCAGCCCCGCCGCCGGCTCGTCCAACAGCAGCAGGCCCGGGCGACCCATCAGCGCCCGGGCCAGGAGGACCGCCTGGCGCTCCCCCTCGGAGATCACCCCGAAGGTCCGCTCCCCGATCCCGCCGACGCCCAGCTCGGCGAGGAGGGCGGCGACCCGGGCCCGGTCCTCCTCGCCGTGGGACTCCCACCACGGCACCAGGACCCCGGAGGCCCCGGTGAGGACCACCTCACCCACGTGCAGATCGGGGCGGATCGCCCTGGTGAGCGCCCCGCTGACCAGGGCGATGTTGGCCCGCAGCTCCCGCAGGTCCGCCCGGCCCAGCCGGCGGCCCAGCACCTCGGCCACACCCGAGGAGGGCCGTACCGCCGCCCCGGCCACCTGGAGGAGGGAGGTCTTGCCCGAGCCGTTCGGCCCCAGGACGACCCAGCGCTCCCCCGCGCCCACCACCCAGTCCACCTGGTCGAGCACCCGGGTGCCCTCCCGCACCAGCCCCACCCCCCGGAAACAGATGACCGGGGGGTGGGGGGCGGGACACATCCCGAGCATGGTAGGTGGCTCCGGCCGTGCGGGAGCCACCTCCACCCTCGGCGGGACGGCCGGTCGCCACGCCCGGCGAGCGGACGGGCCGGCCGGTTCCCCTCAGTGGTGGTGGTGGGCCTCAGCCTCTCCCAGGTGCCGTATCACCCAGTCGACAAGGAGCGCCAACCCGATGCATGCCCCGCCCAGGGCCAGCCCCACTCGCGCCTCGTGTCCCATGAGCCTCCTCCAATCACTGTGGCCACTTGTGTTCCACCCGCGACGGTACCCAATCCGGGGCCGGCTGTCCCCGGCCGGCGAGCCAGGCCTCGTAGCGGTCCGGGTCGCTCCAGGCACCGGTGGCCGCGTCGAAGGCGGCCGCCTCGGGGACCATCCAGGCCCGCCGCCCGGCCCGGGCCCCCGAGGAGGACACCCCCGCGGCGTCGGGCACCGTGAGGGCCCGCACCCGGATCGGGCCGATCCCGGGGGGGGACGACTCGAGGCGGTGGGGGGGCCGGGCCACCAGGGCCACCTCGGGCAGCCGGGAAAGGGCCCGGTCCCGGGCCACCGTCGAGTCCCCGTAGAAGGCGGGGTCCAGCACCTGGGCCCACTTGTCCGCGCCCAGCACGACCACGTCGTAGCCCTCGGCCAGGTCGGCGACCAGCTGGGCCTCGCGGACCACCACGCTCACCCAGGGGACCCGGGCCGCCACCTGCTCGAGGACCGCCACCCGGTCGGCCAGGACCGGGCGTGCCACCTGCTCCTTGGCCAGGGCCACCCGGGACACCACCAGCTCGACCTGGTCCAGGTGGCACTGCTCCCGCGCGGCGTCGGCGACGGCGAGATGGGCCACGGTGGGGGGGTTGAACGACCCCGGGTAGGCCCCGACCCGCCTCACCCGGCGCTGCCCGGGGCCTCCCCGCGGCGCTGGCCCACCTCGTCCACCAGGTCCAGGGCGGCCCCTGCGATGGTGGCGACGTCCAGGCCGTGGTGGCGGTAGACCTGGGCCAGATCACCCGACTGGCCGAAGTCGCTCACCCCCAGGCAGGTGATGGGCGCCCCGGCCACCCCGGCCAGGAAGGAGAGGGTGTGGGGGTGACCGTCGACGACGGTCACCAGGGGGGTGGGCGCCGCCCCGAACACCGGGCCCAGGATCGAGGGATCCCCCTCCCCCAGGCCCCGCCGGGCCTGGAGGGCCCGCCACAGGAGGTCGGCGCTGGTCACGCACACCACCGTGGGGGCCCGCCCGAGCAGTGTGGTGAGCTCACCGGCGGCCTGGAGGACCTCGGGGACCACCGCCCCCATCGCCACCAGCATCACCGGGGCAGGGTGGTCCCCCTCCCGCAGGCGGTAGGCGCCGGCCAGCACGTGGCGGCGCCGGCGCTCCTTCGCCGGGCCCTCCTCGGGGACCTTCGCCAGGGACTGGTCGATGGGGCGGGTGGACAGGCGGAAGTAGGCGGAGCACCCCCCAGGGCGCCCCAGGCGGGACAGGGCGGACAGCAGGGTCCACTCCAGGTCCTGGGCGAAGGCCGGCTCGAAGGCCACACAGCCGGGCTGCTCCAGGCCGATGGAGGGGGTGACGATCGACTGGTGGGCCCCGCCCTCGGGGGCCAGGGTCACCCCCGAGGGGGTCCCCACCAGGATCGACTGCCCACCGGCGTACATGCCGAAGGACCAGGGCTCGAGGGCCCGGGCCACGAAGGGGTCGTACAGGGTCCCCACCGGCAGCAGGGGCTGGCCGAGCCGGCTCCAGGTGGCCCCCAGCTCCCCCAGCAGGCCCACCAGGTTCACCTCGGCGATGCCGAGCTCGATGTGCTGGCCGCCCCCCCGCTCCACCCAGTGGACCAGGGACTCCCGGTCGTCGCCGAACCAGTCCCGCCGGTCGGTGGGGGACCACACCCCCACCTTGTTGATCCACCCCCCGAGGTTGGTGGAGGAGGCCACGTCGGGGCTGACGGTCACCACCCGGGCGGCGGCCTCGGGGGCGGCCCGGTGGAGGTCGAGGAAGAACCGGCCCAGGGCCTGCTGGGTGGCGACCCGACCGGCGTGGGACCGCCCGAGGGAGGAGGGCAGGGCCGGGGGGGCCAGTGCCTCCCCCCCGGGGCGGGTGAGGCGGGCCGCGGTCGCAGCGCACAGGGCCGCCTCGGGGCTCCCCTCGGGGAACCGGGCCCAGGGGTCCTCGGGGTCGGCCCCCACCTCCCCCGCCAGGTGGGCCAGCTGGTCGTCGGAGAGCAGGGCGGAGTGGTTGGCGGGGTGGCCCTCGGTGGGCAGCGACCACCCCTTGATGGTGTAGGCGAAGATGGCCGTGGGCCGCTCGGGGGAGACCGCCTCGAACGCCGCGGTGAGCTTGGCCAGGTCGTGGCCGCCGAGGTCCCGGATGGCCCGGTACAGGGCGTCGTCGTCGAGGTCGGCCACCAGGCGGGTCAGCGCCGCCCGGGCCCCGGGGGTCCCCGCCTCGGGGAGGCGGGCGCGCAGCTCCTCGGGACCGGAGCGCAGGAGGCGCTGGTACTCCTCGTTGCCCATGGCGTCGATGCGGTCCCGCAGCTCGGCCCCGCCGGGGCGGTCGAACAGGGCCTCCAGGTGGCGACCGTACTTGACCGTGAGCACCTGCCACCCCGCCTGGGAGAGCATCCCCGCCAGGCGGCCGGCGGCGATGTCGGGGACCACCCGGTCCAGGGACTGGCGGTTGAGGTCCACCACCCACACCAGCTCCCCCAGCTTGGCCACCAGGGGGTCCGCGACGGCCTCCCACACCGCCCCCTCGTCCAGCTCGGCGTCGCCGAGGAGGGAGATCTGGCGCCCGGCGGGGGGGAGGGAGAAGTGGGTCCCCACGTACCGCCGGGACAGCGCCGCCCACACCGGGGCGGTCGCCCCGATGCCCACCGATCCGGTGGAGAAGTCCACCGGGTCAGGGTCCTTGGTCCGGCTGGGATAGCTCTGCAGGCCCCCGAAGGCCCGGAGGGTGGGCAGGTAGGCGGGGTCCAGCCAGCCGAGGAGGTAGTTGATGGCGTGCAGCACCGGGGAGGCGTGGGGCTTCACCGACACCCGGTCCTCGGGCCCCAGGGTGTTGAACCACAGCGCCGACATCAGGCTCACCATGGAGGCGCTCGAGGCCTGGTGGCCGCCCACCTTGAGCCCGGACCCGTCGGCGGGACGGCGGTTGGCGTGGTGGACGATGGCGGTCG
>DASQQH010000601.1:0-4844 GCA_035643555.1 Acidimicrobiales bacterium
CCTCGGGGACGGGGACCAGGCTCGCCGAGGCGACAGGTTCGGTGCGGGGCTCCTCGGGTACGACCCGCCAGGGAGAGGGCGGCGGGGGGATCGGGGGCGGCGGGGGCGCGGGGCCCCCGGTGGCCTCCGGTCCGGTCTACCCCTGCCCGACGGCGGCCCGCGCCCGGCGTGGCGACCCCCTGGTGCCCGGGCGCGCCGCTACCATCGCCCCCATGGTGGCCGAGGAGCCCCGCACCGAACCTGTCGCCTCGGCGAGCCTGGTCCCCGTCCCCGAGGAGGAGCCCCAGCCCCTGGGGCGCCGCCTCTCCGACGTCGACGAGTGGGGCCGCTCCGAGCACCTGCGCCACCTGGCCCGCCGGGTGTACGACCCGATCTACCGGCGGTGGTTCCGGGTCGAGTGGGAGGGCCTCGACCGGATCCCCCCCACCGGTGGGGCGCTCCTGGTCGCCAACCACGCCGCCGCCCTGCCGTCCGACGCCCCGGCCATCATGCACGGGATCGAGGAGGACCTGGGGCGCCCCGTCTACGCCCTCGCCGCCCACCTGCTCCGCTCGATCCCCTTCGTCGGGACCATGTGGTCCCGCCTGGGCGGGGTCAACGCCCACCCGGACAACGCCCACCGCCTGCTCCGGGACCAGGACCAGCTGGTGCTGGTCTTCCCCGAGGGCATCAAGGGGCCGGGGAAGACCTTCGACGAGCGCTACCGGCTCCGGCGCTTCGGGCGGGGCGGGTTCGTGGAGACGGCCATGCGGGCCGGGGTTCCCGTGGTGCCCATCGCCGTGGTGGGGGCCGAGGAGTCCATGCCCATCCTGTTCAAGCTGCCCGCCCTGGCCCGGGTCCTGGGGGTGCCCTACGTCCCGGTGACCCTCAACCACCTCCTCTTCGGCCCGGTGCTGGGCACGGTGTGCTATCTGCCCGCCAAGTTCCGCCTCCGGGTGCTCGAGCCGGTGCGCTTCGACGTCCCCCCCGACCAGGACCGCTACCCCCGCAGCCGGGTGATGGAGGAGGCCGACGCCATCAGGGTGAGCCTCCAGCAGGCCCTCTACGAGATGCTCGCCGACCGCCAGAGCGTCTGGTTCGGCTAGGGCCCGGTAGCACGTGGCACGGCGCGTCCTCATCACCGGTCTGGCGTCGTTCTGGGGGGGGCTCACGGCCCTGGCCCTGGAGCAGGACCCCGAGGTGGAGACCATCGTCGGGCTGGACACGATCGAGCCGTCGATCCAGCTGCGGCGGACCGAGTACGTCCGGGCCGACCACAGCTACTCCATCCTGGCCCGCATCGTGGCGGCCACCCGGGTGGACACGATCGTCCACACCTTCCTCAGCGTGAACTCCAGGCGACGGGGCAACCTGGCCGCCCACGAGCAGAACGTCATCGGCACCATGAACCTGCTGGCGGCGGCCAGCGCCCCGGGCTCGACGGTCCGCCAGGTGGTGGTCAAGTCCTCCACGCTGGTGTACGGCTCCTCCGCCGAGGACCCCACCTGGTTCCGGGAGGACACGGCGCGCCCGGGCACCGCCCGGACCCAGGTCGAGCGGTCCCTGATCGAGGTCGAGGACTACCTCGCCGACTTCGCCGAGGACAACCCCGAACGGCGGGTCACCGTCCTGCGGTTCTCCAACGTGCTGGGCGAGGGGCTGTCGACGCCCATCACCACCGCCTTCTCCCGGGGGATCGCCCCCTGCCTCCTCGGCTTCGACCCCCGGGTCCAGTTCGTCGAGCAGGAGGACGTCATCCGGTGCCTGGCCTTCGTCATCCGCACCGGCCTCGCCGGGACCTACAACGTGGCCGGGGACGGCCTGCTGCCCTGGAGCGAGGTGGCCAGCCTGGCCGGGGCTCGCCTTATCCCCCTCCCGCCGGTCGCCCCCGGCGCCCTCGCCGGGGTCCTCGCCAGGCTGGGCCTGGTGGAGCTCCCCCCGGAGCTGCTCACACTCCTGCGCTACGGCCGGGGCGTGGACACCACCCGCCTCAAGCGGGCCGGGTTCGCCTACACCTACACCTCCGCCGGGGCCGTCGAGCGCTTCGCCCGGACCTCCCGCCTGCGCCGGACGGTGGGCAGCATCGACTCGGGCTACCGCTACGAGCAGGACGTGGAGCAGTTCTTCCGCCATTCGCCGGCGGTGGTGCGGGACGCCTGAGCGCCCTCAGGGGAGGATCCACTCCCGCAGGTACGCGTCCCGCCTCTTCGCCCACTCCTCGGCGGTGATGGCGTAGCGGACGTGGTCCTCCCACTGCCCGTTGATCTCCAGGTACCGCTCCGCCACCCCCTCCTCGCGCAGGCCCAGCTTCTCCGCCACCCGCCGGCTCCGCACGTTGCGGGGGATGATCGAGACCTGCAGGCGGTGCAGGTCGACCTCCTCGAAGGCGAACCGGAACAGGACCGCCACCGCCTCGGGCACGTAGCCCCGTCCGGCGACGGCCTGGTCCACCCAGTAGCCCACGTAGGCGGACTGGAGGGGCCACCGCTGGACCGAGGACAGGTTGGCCTCGCCCACGAGCCGGTCGCCCACGAAGATCCCGAAGCTGTACCCGGTCCCCAGCTGGCGCTCCCGCTCCCTGGTGCCACAGCGCGCGGCGAAGGCCCGCCGGTCCTCCACCACGTCGGCGCCACCGCTCTGGCGGGGCTCCCAGGGCTCGAGCCACTGGCGGCACCGGCGGCGGACCTCCTGCCACTGAGCGAAGTCAGCGCTGGTGAGGGGCCGGAGGCGGACCCGACGACCGGTCAGCTGCGGCGCCGTCGGGCCCATTACCGGGCGGCCAGCCAGCAGGGCCGGGGCAACCCCTCGGCGACGGCCTCCCAGCTCGCCCCCTCGTCCTCCGACCGGTAGAGGGTGCCGTCGGCGGTGACGACCGCCGCCCAGTCGTCGGTGCCGGCCAACCACCCCGTGTCGACGTTGTCCGGCAGCCAGGTGGGAAGGTCCCCGGCGCAGCGCTCGAAGCGGTCCAGGCCCTCCAGCGGGGCCCGGTACAGGCCGGCGTGCTCGCCGCCCGGCCCGTCGGAGGCCGACAGCACCACCGTGTCGCCGACGACGGCCACCGCCCGGCTGTAGGTGTGCCGGCCCAGGCCCACCTCCCGCAGGAACCACCCCTCCCCGCCGTCCAGGCTCACCGCCAGCCCGTCGGCGCAGGCGGCGATGACCAGACCCGGCTGGTGGGGCCGCGGGCAGCACACCTGGTGGACGTCGGCCTGGAGGTCGATGGTCGGAGCCCAGCTGCGGCCGCCGTCGACCGAGCGCAGGATGCCCCCCACGTGCACGTTGGCGTAGAGGGTCCCGTCCCCGGCCACGGCCAGGGACCGGGTGGCCGGCAGGCCGCCCCAGGGGGTGTACCAGTCCTCCCGGCCCGGGGTCTCGTCGAAGCCCGGCACCGCCCGGTCGGGGCCGCTCCCCTCCAGCCACCGCAGGTGGGCGCCGGCGGTACCCAGCACCAGGGCCCCGTCGACCGGCGCCAGGCAGGTCAGCTCGGCCTCGGCCCGGGCGACCTCGACCCAGGGGCCCTCCCCGGTCCACCGGTGGACCTCGTGGTCCTCGACCAGGGCCCACCACCGGTCCGCGTCCCCGGCCAGGGCCCGCACCCGACGTCCCGCCAACCCTCTGGGACCACCCTGGCCGTGGACGCCGTCGACGGTCGCCACCAGCAGCACTGTTCCAACCGTACCGGTACGGGCCGGCTCAGGTCGCCCCGATGTCCAGCAGGCTCCGCGCCAGGCCGTCGAGCAGGTCCGCCTCCGACACCAGGCACTCGCTGGCCCCCAGGCGGGTCATCACCGTCGCCAGCACCAGCGTGCCGCCGACGATGACGTCGGCGCGCTCCTCCTCCAGCCCCGGGCGGGCCACCCGTGCCGTCCGCGGCTCCCCCGCCAGCGTGGCCAGCATCGACGCCACGTCCTCCCGGGCCAGCAGGACATGGTGGAGACGGTCCCGCTCGTAGTGGTCCAGGCCCTGGTGTATGGCGGCCAGGGCCGACACGGTTCCGGCCAGGCCCACGACGCGCCGGGCACCGGCGGCGCCGGGGAGCACCTCGAGGACCCGGTCCAGTTCCCGGTCGATCGCCGCTCGGGCGGTGGCCACCTCGGCGGGTTGGGGGGGATCGTGGTGGAGGAACCGCTCCGAGACCCGCACGCAGCCCATGTCGATCGACACGACCTCGGGGCAACCTGCCTCCCCCGGCTGGGTCCCCACGATGATCTCGGTGGAGCCGCCGCCGACGTCGACGACCACGTAGGGCCCGCCGGTCGCATCCAGGCAGGCGGTCGCCCCGGCGTAGGCCAGCCTGCCCTCCTCCTCGCCGGTCAGCAGCTCGGGCCGGGCACCCACCTGGTCGGTGGCCGCGGCCAGGAACTCCTCCCGGTTCGCCGCGTCCCGCACCGCCGAGGTCGCCGAGACCCGCACCGACGTGACCCCCAGGCGGTCCATCTCCCCCCGGTACTCGCCGAGCACCGACATCGTCCGGCGGAGGGCCTCTTCGTCCAGCCGGCCTGCGGCGTCCACGCCCTGGCCCAGCCTGGTGATACGCATCAGTCGCCGCAGGGCCCGGCCCTCGGCCCCCATCACCAGCAGCCGTGTCGAGTTGGTCCCGCAGTCCACGGCGGCCACGGCGCCGCGGGGGCGTTCCCCGTCGCCACCGAGCCCCACCCGGTCCGCCACCCACCGGCCCACGGGGTCCTGGCCCCCGGCCAGGAACCACGCCAGATGGGCGTGGAGGCACTTCACCCCCCGCCTGGCCCCCCCCACCCCACCGGTCGGTCGATGCCCCCGGTGGTCGGTGGGGAGGGCCGCGTCCCGCTCGGCCGCATACCGGCGGTGGGCGGCGTCCAGGGCGGCCGGGTCCACCGCCGCCTCGG
>DASQQH010000602.1:0-3123 GCA_035643555.1 Acidimicrobiales bacterium
ACACCGACGCCCTGTGCGAGCTGGCCGCCAGCGAGGTCTGCGACGTGCTGGCCCACCCGGATCTGGCCAAGGTCGCCGGCCACCGCCCGGGGGCACCCGAGGAGCGCTACGACCGCATGGCAGAGGCCGCCGCCGCCCACCACATGGCCGCCGAGGTGTCCTCGGCGGGGTGGCGGAAGCCGGCGGGGGAGGCCTACCCGGCGCCCCCCCTGCTGGCCCGGTTCCGGGCCCGGGACGTCCCGGTCACCACGGCGTCGGACGCCCACGGGCTGGCCGACGTGGCCGACCGCTCGGCCGACCTGGCCCGCACCGTGCGTGACGCCGGCTATCGCCAGCTCTGTGGCTTTGCGGGGCGGCAGCGGGTGGCGGCCGAGATCGAGGGGGCGGCCGAGGCGGTCCCGGGGGGCGCCGACTAGCCGTGGCCACCGCGGCCGAGCTGGCCCGTCAGTACACCGACCTGTCGGCCGAGGACCTGGCCCACCTCCAGGGGCTGATGGCGTGGTGGGGCATGCTGGCCGACCTGTGCTTCGGGGACCTCCTGCTGTTCGTGCCGGCGCGCCCGGCGAGGGGCGAGGAGCCGGGCTCCCGGTTCGTGGTCATCGGTCAGATGCGGCCGGCCACCACCCAGACCCTCCACGACCGGGACCTGGTGGGCGACGTCCTCAACGATGCCGCCCGGCCCCTCGTGGCCCGGGCCTGGCGGAAGGGGGAGATGGTCGAGGGGGAGCGGGAGGTGGGCCGCTGGGGCCAGGCGAGGAGCGAGTGCATCCCCGTCCGCCGCCAGGGCCGGGTGCTGGCGGTGCTCAACCGGGAGTCGCCGGTGTCGGTCCGTCGCCGCCCGGGGGAGCTGGAGCGGGTCTATGTCTCCCTCTACGGCCGGTTCGCCCGCATGATCACCGAGGGGACGTTCCCCTTCGCCGAGGACGTGGCCGAGGGCGAGGAGTCCCCCCGGGTCGGTGACGGGGTGATCGTGCTGGACGAGGGTGGCCGGGTCACCTACGCCTCGCCCAACGCCGTCAGCGCCCTGCACCGCATGGGGGTGACCACCAGCATCGGCGGGCTCCGGCTGGTCGAGCTGGGGGTGGACGACACCACCGTGCCCCAGTCCTTCCACTCCGCCCGGCCGGTGAAGAAGGAGATCGAGCGCCAGCCCGACGTGGTCACCCTCCTCCGCTGCATCCCCTTCGTGGCAGGCGGACAGGTGGACGGGGCGCTGGTGCTCCTGCGGGACGTCACCGACCTCCGCCGCCGGGACCGCCTCCTTCTGTCCAAGGACGCCAGCATCCGCGAGATCCACCACCGGGTGAAGAACAACCTCCAGACCATCTCCTCGCTGCTCCGCCTGCAGGCTCGGCGGCTGGACTCGGACGAGGGGCGCACGGCGCTGCGGGAGTCGGAGCGCCGTGTGCGGTCGATGGCCGCGGTCCACGAGGTCCTCTCCCGGGAGGCGGGGGACCAGGTGCCCTTCGACGAGATCGTGCCGCTGCTCGTGCGGATGGCCGAGGACGCCGTGGTCTCCCCCCGGTCGGTGGTGGTGGAGGTCTCCGGCCATGCCGGGGAGCTGGCCGCCGGGGTGGCCACCCCCCTGGCGGTGGTGATCACCGAGCTGTTGCAGAACGCCGTCGAGCACGCCTTCGGCGAGGCGCCCGAGCCCGGCGACGGCTCCGCCGTGACGGGTGCCCCGGGCCCCACGGGGGAGCCCCGGGGGCAGGTGTCCCTCGCCCTCGACCGGGGGGAGGGGGGCCTCACCGTGCGGGTGCGGGACAACGGGCGGGGGCTCCCCCCGGGGTTCAGCGTGCACACCACGACCAGCCTCGGCCTGTCCATCGTGCGCCATCTGGTCGCCGACCAGCTCCGGGGCCGGATCACCATGTCCAGCGTCGAGGGCACCCTCGTTGAGCTCCACGTCCCGGTCGAGAGCGCCGTCCCCGCCTGAGCGCCGTCGATCCGGCTCAGGCCAGCGCCTGGCGGTACAGGGCGGCCAGATCGTCGACCCCGTCCAGGAACAGGTGGGGCCGCCGGCGGGGAGGCAGGTGGTCGAACGCCTCCCGGCCGGCGATCCCCGTGGCCACGGCGACCGCCATGGCCCCGCCTCGCAGGGCCATGGGGACCTCCAGGGCCGGGTCGTCGCCGACCACGGCGAGGTGGCGGGTGGTGACCCCCAGGCGGCGGGCGGCACTGCCAAGGGCGGCGGCCGAGGGCTTGCCCACCACCTCCACCCGGGCGCCGGTGAGGTCCCGGATCATGGCCGTGATGGCCCGGGAGGTCCCGAGCACCGGACCCGTGGCGGTGGCGAAGAAGCGGGACTGGGAGCCGCTGTAGAGGCGGGCCCCGTCCCAGACCGCGTGACACGCCGCGTCCAGGTCGTCCATGGTGAAGTCCCGGTACCAGGCCACGAGCACCGCGTGGGGCCCCGGACGGCCCCTCGGGCGGACCACCTCGATGCCGGCCGCCTCGAGGGGCCGACGGACCCCCTCGGTGCCCAGCAGCATCACCCGCCGGTGGCCCCGGCGACCGAAGACGTCCGCCGCCGAGGTGGCCGGGGTCAGCACCTGGTCGTCGCCGACGGGGAACCCGATCTCCCGCAGGATCCGGGCGTAGTGGTCCGGCGTCCGGCCGGTGCCGTTGGTGAGCACCACGAAGGGGACCCCCCGCTCGCCCAGCAGGCCGAGCAGCTGGCGGGCGCCCGGGAGCGGGGCCAGGCCGTGGTTGGTCCGGTCCCCGAGGACCAGGGTGCCGTCCAGGTCGAAGACGAACCCCTGTACCCCCCGGAGCCGGTCCCGGGTCTCCTCGCCGGTCACGGCGTCCCCCGAGCGCGACGGAGCTCCACGCGCATATCCGCCCGGTCCACCCGCAGCGAGTCGACGGGGGGCCGGTCCCGGAGCTCGCGCAGCAGGCCGAGCAGGGGTGCGACCTCGGGGTTGTACCACCGCCTGGCCGGACCGGCGGCCATCATGGCGTCGACCTGCTCGGCCGGCATCGCGCCCCGCAGGAGGAGCTCCTCGTCGCCGAGCCGTGCCCCGAGGCGCTGGCGAAGCTCGGAGGGCGAGGGTGGGGGGGGCTCGATCGCCAGCTCCCGGGCGCGTGGGCGGTCCAGGATCAGGTCCTCGACGTCTGGGTCCA
>DASQQH010000603.1:0-4643 GCA_035643555.1 Acidimicrobiales bacterium
TACCCGAACAAGTCCTTCGACAGCGATGTTCCCCGCTCGGGCAATGCCTCCGGGGGTGGGCAACCGGGGTGGGCCCTGCGGTGCAAGCCGGGCGGGACGAACGACTACATCTACGTGATCATCCAGCCACAGGTATGGGAACCGCTCCTGCGCAAGATCGGGCGAGAGGATCTGCTCGGGAACCCCGACTACGACACGCCCGAGGCCCGACTGCCGAGGCTCGAGGAAATCTGGGAGATGGTCGAGAACTGGACCATGACCCGCACGAAGTGGGAGGCCTTCCAGGAGCTCAACGACATCAACGTTCCCTGCGGGCCGATCTTCAACACCGGTGATCTCATCGAGGACGACACCCTGGCCGACAACGGCATGATCGTGGAGGTGGACCACGTCAAGCGGGGCAGGTTCCGCACGGTCGGGTCCCCCTTGCGCCTGTCGGACTCGCCGGTGGAGGTGGCCACGTCGCCCCTCCTCGGCGAGCAGAGCAGCGAGGTGCTCACCGACGTGCTGGGCTACAGCCCGGAGCGGGTCGCCGCCCTCGGCGAGGAAGGGGTGATCTGAGGCTGGGCCGTGAGACGCGGGGTTGACGGGGGCCATGCACCTGGGCGGCGGTGAACAACGAGCGAAGGGACAACAGGAGCCATGGAGTATGACCAGACGGCAGTGCGCCAGGCGGTGGACACGGTGCTTCGGGAGGGTCGGTCGGCCCTGAACCCGGAGGAGGCCAAGCGGGTCTGTGCCGCCTACGGGATCGCCGTCCCCGGCGACGGCATGGCCCAGTCGGCCGAGGAGGCGGCAAAGCTGGCCGCCGAGTTCGGATATCCGGTGGTCCTCAAGGTGGTGTCCCCCGACATTCTCCACAAGAGCGACGCCGGGGGTGTCCTGGTTGGCCTGAGCTCCGCCGAGGAGGTGCGCCAGGGCTACGAGCAGATCCTGGCCAGCGCCCGTTCCCACGATCCCGACGCTCGAATCCAGGGGGTGCAGGTCCAACAGGAGCTGCCGGCCGGCCAGGAGGTGATCGTCGGTGCCACCACCGACCCCACCTTCGGAAAGGTCGTCGGATTCGGCATCGGCGGGGTCATGGTGGAGGTCCTCGCCGACATCACCTTCCGTCTGGCACCAACGTCGGAGGACACCGCCGCCGGGATGCTGGACGACATCAAGGCGGCCCGGGTCCTGGACGGGGCGCGGGGCCGGCCCGGAGTCGATCGGGGGGCCCTGGCCCGGACCATCAGCCGGGTCTCGGACCTGGTGGCGGACTTCCCCGAGATCGGCGAGGTGGACCTGAACCCCGTGCTCGCCTATCCGGACCGGGCCGTGGCCGTGGACGCCCGGATCCTGGTGAGCTCCGGCGAGGCCGAGGTTCCTGTCCGGCGGTCCCAGAAGGAGATCCTGGCCGCTATGAACCGCATCATGCGGCCCGACGCCGTCGCGGTGATCGGCGCGTCGACCGAGGAGGGGAAGATCGGCAACTCGGTCATGAAGAACCTCATCGAGGGCGGTTACAAGGGCGAGATCTATCCGGTCAATCCCAAGGCGGACGAGGTTCTGGGGCGCAAGTCCTACGCCCGGGTGGCGGACATTCCCGGCCAGGTGGACGTGGCCGTGTTCGCCATCCCGGCCAAGCTCGTGGCCCAGACGATGGCCGAGGTGGGCGAGAAGGGGATTCCCGGGGCCGTGCTCCTGCCGTCCGGGTTCGCCGAGACCGGTAACGAGGAGCTGCAGGCCCAGGTGGTGGAGGCGGCCCGGAAGCACGATGTCCGCTTCCTCGGCCCCAACATGTACGGGATCTACTACACGCCCAAGAGCCTGTGCGCCACCTTCTGCACCCCCTACGACGTGGCCGGCCCGGTGGCCCTGACCTCCCAGAGTGGCGGCATCGGGATGGCGATCCTCGGGTTCAGCCGGTCGAGCAGGATGGGGGTGTCGGCCATCGTGGGCGTGGGCAACAAGGCCGACGTCGACGAGGACGACCTCCTCACCTTCTTCGAGCAGGACGACGCCACCTCCTGTGTCGCCATGCACCTCGAGGACCTGAAGGACGGGCGAGCCTTCGTGGAGATCGCCGAGCGGGTGTCCAAGACCAAGCCCATCGTGGTCCTCAAGGCCGGACGGACGGGGGAGGGGGCCCGGGCGGCCGGCTCCCACACGGGGGCCCTCGCCGGCAACGACAAGATCTACGACGATGTCTTCCGCCAGTGCGGCGTGGTCCGGGCCCCGGGCCTCAACGAGATGCTCGAGTACGCCCGGTGCCTGCCCCTGCTGCCCACCCCCAAGGGGGAGAACGTGGTCATCGTGACGGGCGCCGGAGGGTCGGGGGTCCTGCTCTCCGATGCCTGTGTGGACAACAACCTGTCCCTGATGCGCATCCCCCCGGACCTCGACGCCGCCTACCGGGAGCTCATCCCGCCGTTCGGCGCCGCCGGCAATCCCATCGACATCACCGGGGGAGAGCCGCCGTCGACCTACCGCAACGCCATCGCCCTCGGGCTGCGGGATGAGCGCATCCACGCCCTGATCCTCGGCTACTGGCACACGATCGTGACGCCGCCCATGGTGTTCGCCAGGCTGGCGGCCGAGGTGGTCGAGGAACACCGCCGCCAGGGCATCGACAAGCCGGTGGTGGCGTCGCTCTCGGGGGATGTCGAGGTGGAGGAGGCGGCCGCCTATCTCTTCGAGCGGGGAATCGTCGCCTATCCGTACACGACCGAGAAGCCGGTGGCGATGCTTGGGGCCAAGTACCGGTGGGCCCGGGCGGCGGGCCTGGTGTGAGGCCCGTCGGCCGTCGGCGATAGAGGCAGGGGGCCGAGGAAGGAGGAAGCTAGGCGGGGAAGGCACCCACGGGGGGCAGAGGATGGCGGAGAGCGGCTCGGTGCCGTTCGACCGGCGCGGGGAGGCAGGGCAGTGTTGCCAGCCCCGGGCGCCGGCCTCTGAGTTCTCCGAAGCGCCCAGCAGTCCGGGCCGAGGTGCCCCGGTGGGCGAGCCACTCGGGCAGTGGGTCGTGCCCTCGCGCGGCCCAGCGCGGATGGCAGTGCCCTCACCAGAAGAAGGCGGGACGAGCAAGAAGCGTCTGGGCGGACGACCCGGGGGGCCGTCGCCAGCGCCCAGGCCGCAGAACCTGACTCGACCGTGGCAGTCGAACTACCAGCGAGCAGAGCGAAATGGGGGTGTCGTGTGATCGACATCGTGCAGTCATTGTGTCGGGGGGACTGGCGGGGCCGGAAGTTGCCGGGCCCCCAATGGCGAGGGGGGGCCAGGCCGGTATGCGGGCAGCGTCGAACGCAGCCACCATGCCGGGTGCGGTTGCAGGCGTCCAGAACAGGGGGTGAGTAGTTCCCATGGCTATGGCGGGAAGCGTTAACGGGGGGCAATTCGAACTTGTCCAGAACGAAAGGGGACGAGTCTTCAGGGTCGGTGAGAGCCCCAAGGACCTGATCGGCCTTCCCAGGTGGGCGCCCATCGCGGCCGCCTGGGTCGTGATGATGATGGCGGGCACGCTCGAGTACACCTTCGGGGCCGTGTCGGGCCTGCTCCAGCACAAGTACGGCTGGAGCGACCCGGTGACGTTCTGGTTGCTCTCGGTCTACGTGGTCTTCGAGTCCTTCGTCTCCTATCCCACGGGGTGGCTCCGGGAACGGGGGATCCTCCCCGCCCGGTGGGCAGCCATCATCGGGGGGCTGCTGTGCGGCGTGTCGGCCTACCTGCTGCTGGCCCATGCCAGCCAGGCGTGGATGGCATACTTCGGCTACGCCTTCCTTGGCGGGATCGGGTCGGGGATGTGCTATTCGACCTGTGTCAACATCGTCAACAAGTGGTATCCCGAAGCCAAGGGGTTCCGTACCGGGATCATCGACGGTGGCTGGGCCTACGGCGCACTGCCGTTCATCATCGCCATCGGCGGCTTGGGGACGGCCAGCGGGGCGTCGGGTCTCTCGGACGCCACGGTGACCGGGTTCATCACCATGCAGGGCATCGTCCTCACGGTGGTGATCGGCATCGCCGGGTTCTTCCTCCTGGACCCCCCGAAGTACTGGTGGCCGGCCAACGTCAACCCGCTCAAGTGGTCCGAGGTGGCGAAGAAGAACAAGCTGCGGGACCTGCAGAAGAACCCGCCGGCCGAGCGGCAGCTCTCCACGAAGGAGATGTGGGCCACCCCCCAGGCGAAATGGCTGGGGATCCAGTTCGCCCTCTTCGTGGGGTCGTCGCTCTTCGGGGTGTCCTTCTACTACCCCTTCGCGATACACGAGCACCTTGGGACGGTGGCCGCTGTCGGGGGCTTCGCCGGCTTCGGTATCGCCGACGGGGTCTGTCGCGCCCTGTACGGGAAGATCTCCGAGTTCCTGGGCCGACGGCAAACGATGACCCTCATCTACGGGTGCAACGCGGTGTTCCAGGCCCTGGCGTTCGTCTTCGGCGTGGCACACAACGCCCCGTTGTTCGCCATCTGCGCGGTCATCTCCGGCGGGTTCTCGGGGGCGAACTTCGCCCTCACGCCCTCGCTGGTGGGTGACTACTACGGGGAGTCGATGCAGGCCTCCAACTACGGCACCGTGTACGCGTGGAAGGCACTCGGCGGGAGCTTCGCCGCCGGGTTCGCCTCCTTCCTCGTCGGCGTGTCCTACGGATGGGGGTTCATGTTCGGG
>DASQQH010000604.1:0-2013 GCA_035643555.1 Acidimicrobiales bacterium
GTTGGGACAGGCCAGCGATGACCGCCGAGGCCGAGGTCCTGGCCGAGGAGGTCATCGACGCCGTGGAGCCGCTGCTGCGGACCCTGGCCAGCGCCGAGGAGGGCCTGGTCCCCCGGGTGCCCCCCTCCCAGCTGCGGGCCCGGGGACATGGCGATAACGTCGACCGAAGCCGGCGCTGATGGCCACAATGGGGGTTGTGAGCACCAAGCGTCCTCCGGTGGTGGCGCCACTGTTCCGGCCAGGGAGCCTCCCCGGCCTGCGCTGGCGGGCGACCAGCACGATCCGTCGGCGGACCGCCTACCACGTCGTCTGGCGGGCCCGCCTGCCGGTCTGGGTCGTGTCGGCGGGTCTGTCCAGCGCGTTGCTCCGGGGTCCGTGGATCGCGCTGGGACCCGCGGCCTTCGAGGCCGGGCTCGCGGCCGCCAACCTGTGGGCCACCAGGAGGCGAGGTCCAGCTCAGCCGGGCGCCGACACGGGGCCGGGCGAGGGCCCGACGCCCCTGCGGCTCCTTGCTCAGAGCCCCACGCCCGCCGACACCAAGGGCCTCGGGCGCCATCTCCGCCCGTAGCCGGGTGCCATCGTCGGGAGCGCCGTCGGCGACCCCGACCGTCCCGGGCGCCGGTGGGGAACACATGTTCGATCATCTGGTAGCCTGAGGCCATGTGCGGACGCTTCGTGGCCGCAACCCCGACCGAGGTCCTGGCCGAGCGCTTCGAGGTCGGCGAGGTGCTGGGGACCGTGGCACCCAGCTGGAACGTGGCGCCCACCCGGGACGTCCACGCCGTCACCGGCGAGGAGGGGCGGCGCCGACTCGAGGTCCTCGGCTGGGGACTGGTGCCGCCATGGTCCCGGAACCCCTCGGCGGCCGCCAAGCTCATCAACGCCAGGGCCGAGACCGTCCACGAACGGCCCGTGTTCCAGCCGGCTTTCCGGTCCCGCCGGTGCCTCATCAGCGCCACGGGCGTCTACGAGTGGCGCCGGCGGCCCGGGGGGACCGGCCGGCCCGAGCCCTTCTACTTCGCCCGCCCGGACGGCGACGTCCTGGCCCTGGCCGGGATCTGGGAGGCGTGGTCGGATCCGACCGGGCGCCCCCGGCGAACCTGTGCGATCATCACCGGCCCCGCCGGCCCCGTGATGGGCGCCGTCCACGGCCGGGCACCGGTGGTCCTCACCGATGAGGCCTGGGACGACTGGCTGGACCCCACCATGGGGAGCTCCGGCGCGCGCCTGGTCCTGGAGGCGGCGATGGCGGCACCCGAACCCTGGGAGGCTCGGGCGGTGGGGCGGGAGGTCAACGATGTGGCCACTGACGGCCCCCACCTGATCGCGGCACCCGGTCCCGCCCCGCTGTTCGACCCCGGAAGCGCCCGATGACCGCCCCGGGTCTCATCGACCTGGCCCGGCGACTGGAGGAGGCTGCCGTCGAGGCGGCCGGCGCGCGGGGCCAGGCCGCGGCCGACGCCATGCGGTGTGCCGCCCGGCACTGCCGGGCCTTGGCCGCCGCCTCCTCGGGCCCGGATCCCACCTGACCCGGCCTCCTGGGAGCCCCTGACCGAATCGGCCGTCGGGCCGTGGCCGCGGGGTGGGGGACGGTCCTGTCCACCCCGCCGGGCAGCCCCGGCCACGACGGAAGCCACCGCGAACCCCGACTGCCCCGATCCTCGCCGCCAGCGGGCCGGTGCGGGGCCCGGCGACCCCTTGACCAGACACGGGCCCGCGTCCCGCCCGAGCGCTCGCTGGCCGACCCACTCCTCAACGCCCAGTCGATCGACAAGGGCCCACACCCACCACGTGCCATGGTCTCCCCGTCTCC
Source organism: Acidimicrobiales bacterium (assembly GCA_035643555.1). Lineage (GTDB taxonomy): Bacteria > Actinomycetota > Acidimicrobiia > Acidimicrobiales > JAJPHD01 > DASQQH01. Next base: position 1,814 of record DASQQH010000604.1, read on the forward strand.
AAGCCCGCCGCCCCGAGACCGACCAGCCACGCCCGGTTGTCGCCAGAGCCATCCAGGCGGGCCACGAAGCCGTTCTCGCCAGCCCCCCTGTGGCGACGTCGGCCTCCGAGGGTCCCGGTCGGCCAGCCGCGGCAACCGGGTGACCGGCTGGGGCTTGCCACCTGGCCCACACCGGAGGTTCGTCGTGGTCGCCCGGGGCG
>DASQQH010000605.1:0-5449 GCA_035643555.1 Acidimicrobiales bacterium
CCAGCTCAAGTGCCGCCGGCTCCTGCCCGGTCCCGACGACGTCGACGTGGACGAGGAGCTCGGCCTGTGGGAGGAGCGGGACCTGCTGCTCCATCGCCTCCTCGAGTGCAAGACGTTCAAGGACGCGGCGGGTCACCTGGAGGACCTGGCGGCCACCGCCGGGCGGTCCCTCCCCCGCCTGGCGGGGATGGAGGAGGCCTTCGCCGGGCTGGTGCCGGACCTGCTGGCCCGGGTGGACCCCGAGGACCTCCGCCGGGCCTACCTGCGGGCACAGGCCCAGCAACCCCCCGAGCCCACCGTCGACATCTCCCACCTGCCCCCGGTCACCCTGACCGTGGGGGAGGTCGCCGCCTCCCTGGTGGGGGAGCTGGCCGGCGTGGCGAGCACCACGTTCCGCCACCTGACCAGGGCCGCCACCTCCCGCCTGGAGGTGGTGGTGGCCTTCCTGGCGCTCCTGGAGTTGTACAAGGACGGCCTCGTGGAGCTGGACCAGGCCGAGACCTTCGGGGAGCTGCGCGTGTCGTGGCTGGGTGACGACGACCAGGTGGCCCGGGTGGGCCAGGGCCTGGTGGGGGAGGAGGTGTAGGTGGAAGCCGGCGACCCCGGGCCGCCCGGGCCGCCCGGGCGGCCCGAGGAGCTCCGGGCCATCGAGGCGGTGTTGATGGTGGCCACCGATCCCCTCCCGCCGTCGCTGCTGGCCGAGCTGCTGGAGGTGTCGGTGGACCAGGCCGAGGCCCGCTGTGGGGAGCTGGCCCGTGCCCTCGAGGCCGAGGAACGGGGGTTCGTGCTCGCCAGGGTGGCGGGGGGCTACCGGTTCCAGAGCCACCCCGACCTCGCCCGGTTCGTGGAACGCTTCGCCCTCGAGGGCCAGCCCACCCGCATGTCGCCAGCGGCCCTGGAGACCCTGGCCATCGTCGCCTACCGCCAGCCGATCTCCCGGGCCCAGATCGCCACCATCCGGGGTGTCAACGTCGACGGGGTCGTCCGCATGCTGACCCAGCGGGGCTATGTCGAGGCCGTGGGGCGGGACCCGGGGCCCGGCCAGGCCGTGCTGCTCGGGACCACGGCCACCTTCCTGGAGAAGCTGGGTCTGGACAGCCTCGACCAGCTCCCCCCCCTGGCGGACTTCGTGCCCGGGCCCGAGGTGGTGGAGACCCTGGAGGAGGGCCTGCGGGACCGGTGAGCCAGGAGGCCGACGGGGAGCGGCTGCAGAAGGTCCTGGCCCGGGTGGGGTTCGGGAGCCGTCGGACCTGCGAGGGCCTGATCGAGGCGGGCCGGGTGCAGGTCAACGGCGTGACCGCCCAGCTGGGCCAGCGGGTGGCCCCCGACCGGGACCAGGTGACCGTCGACGAGGTGCCCGTCGGGGTCCGCCCCGGCCTGGTCCACTACCTGGTCAACAAGCCGACGGGGGTGATCACCGCGGCGAGCGACCCCGGGGGTCGGACCTGTGTGGTGGACCTGGTCCCCTCCCGGCCCCGGGTGTTCCCCGTGGGGCGGCTGGATGCCGACACCGAGGGCCTGCTGGTGGTCACCAACGACGGGGACCTCGCCCACCGCCTCACCCACCCCTCCTTCGGGGTGGAGAAGGAGTACCTGGCCTGGGTCACGGGGGTCCCCAGCCGCCTGGACCTGCGCCGCCTCCGGGAGGGGGTCACCCTGGCCGACGGCCCGGCGGCGGCGACCAGGGTCTCCCAGGTGGCCCCCGGGACCCTGCGGCTGGTCATCCACGAGGGCCGCAACCGCCAGGTGCGGCGGATGTGCGAGGCCGTGGGCCACCCCGTCCGCCGCCTGGTGCGGACCCGGATCGGGCCGGTCACCGACCGCTCGCTCGGGCCGGGCTCCTGGCGGGCCCTGCGTGTCGAGGAGCTCCGGGCGCTGGCGGCCCCGGCCGTTCCCCCCTCCGCCCACCGGTAGGCTGCCGGCCTCATGGCGGTCCGGGCGCTGCGAGGGGCCACGACCCTCGATGCCGACACGACCGAGCAGATGACCGTGCGGGTCCAGGAGTTGGTGCGGACCCTCCTCGACCGCAACGGCCTGGACCACGACGACCTGATCAGCATCCTGTTCACGGCGACGGCGGACCTGGTGTCGATGTTCCCGGCCGCCGCGGCCCGGGGCATGGGCCTGGGCGATGTCCCCCTGCTCTGCGCCCGGGAGCTGTCGGTCATCGAGGGGGCGCCCCGGTGTGTCCGCCTCCTGGTCCACGTGGAGACCGACCAGCCCCGCGCCGCCCTGCACCACGTGTACCTGGAGGGGGCCAAGGGGCTGCGGGATGACCTCCCGGCGTGACCCGGGGCCGGGGGACGGGGCAGGTGGCCGTGGGCGCGGGTGACCGCCCGGGGGTGGCGCCCGGGGGGTCCGCCCCCTGGTCCCGGGCGCCGGAGGTTCCCCCCGGGCGGGCCGCCGTGGTGGGCACCGGGCTCATCGGGGGCTCGGTGGGCCTCGCCCTCCGGGCCCGGGGGTGGCACGTCACCGGCAGCGACGCCGATCCCGAACGGGCCCAGCGGGCCCTCGAGCTGGGGGCCCTCGACGCCCTGGGGGAGGATCCCGGCGCCGAGGTGGTGGTCGTGGCGACGCCGGTGTCGGCGGTGTCGAAGGTGGCCCAGGCGGCCCTCGCCGACGAGGGCGCCCCGGGCGGGCGGGTGGTGACCGACGTGGGGGGGGTGAAGGCCCCCGTCGTGGCTGCCGTGGACCATCCCCGCTTCGTGGGTGGCCACCCCATGGCCGGGTCGGAACAGGAGGGGGTGGACGGGGCCGACGCCGCCCTGTTCGAGGGGGCGACGTGGGTGCTCACGCCCACCTCCACCACCAACCCCGAGGCGTTCGCCCGGCTCGGGGCGATCGTGTCGTCCTTCGGCGCCGAGGTCCTGGCCATCCCCCCCGAGGGCCATGACGCTCTGGTGGCCCTGGTGTCCCACGTGCCCCACCTCACCGCGGCCACCCTGATGGACCTGGCCGCCGACGGCGCCCAGGAGCACGCCGCCCTCCTCCGCCTGGCCGCCGGCGGGTTCCGGGACATGACCCGGATCGCCGCCGGCCACCCGGGGATCTGGCCCGACATCTGCGCGGAGAACCGGGAGGCCATCGTGGCCGGCCTGGACCGGCTGCTCGAGGCCCTGGGGGGGGTCCGCCGGGCCGTGGCCGCCGGCGACCGGGGAGAGCTGATGTCGGTCCTCGAGCGGGCCCGGACGGCCCGGCGGAACCTGCCGGCCCGGGGCCCGGGAGCGGCGGACCTGGTGGAGCTGCGGGTGCCCGTTGCCGACCGGCCGGGGGCCCTGGCCGAGGTGACCACCCTGGCCGGCCGGCTGGGGGCCAACATCGCCGACCTGGAGATCGCCCACTCCGCCGAGGGCGACCGGGGCGTGGTCATCCTGGTGGTGGGGGCCGCCAGTGTGGGCCTGGTCCGCCGGTCCCTCGTGGCCGCCGGCCTGCGCCCGTCGTCCCTGCGGCGGCTGGACTGAGCGGTGGCCACGCTGACGGTGGCCCCCCGGGGGCCGCTGCGGGGCCGGCTGGGGGTGCCGGGGGACAAGTCGATCTCCCACCGTGCGGTGCTCCTCGCCGCCCTGGGCGAGGGGACCTCCCGCCTCCGGGGCCTCTCGGGGGGCGAGGACGTGGGCGCGACCCTCGGGGCCGTGGCGGCCCTGGGGGCCGGGGTGACCCCGGGCGACCAGGCCGACCCGGTCGGTGGGCGCCGGGGGGCCCGGTCGGTGCGGATCGAGGGCGGGCGGCGGCGCCTGCACGAGCCCGAGGCGGTCCTCGAGGTCGGGAACTCCGGCACCGCGCTGCGCCTCCTGGCCGGGGCGGTGGCCGGGCTCCCGGGGTTGACCGTGCTCCAGGGGGACGCCTCGGTGGCCCGCCGGCCGATGGACCGGGTGGCGACGCCCCTGCGGGCCATGGGGGCGGGGGTGGACGGCCGGGCGGCGGGACGCCTGCCGCCCCTGGTGGTGCGGGGGGGCGACCTGTCCGGGATCGACCACACCCCCCCGGTGGCCAGCGCCCAGGTCAAGGGGGCGATCCTCCTCGCCGGGCTGGCGGCGGCGGGGGAGACCGTGATCCGGGAGCCGGTGGCCACCCGGGCCCACACCGAGGAGCTCCTCACCCGCTGCGGCGTCCACGTCCGGGTGACCCCGGCCGGGGCCGGCCAGGCCGTGGCCGTGCGGGCCGGTTCCCTCGAGCCCCTGGACCTGGAGGTGCCAGGCGACCCCTCCCAGGCGGCCTTCTGGGTGGTGGCGGCCTGCCTGGTGCCCGGCAGCGAGGTGCGGGTCGACCAGGTCTACGTGGGGCCCGGACGGGCGGGGTTCCTCGACGTCCTGGCCCGTATGGGGGCCGAGGTGGAGGTCCACCACCGCGAGGCCACCACCGCCGATCTCCTGGCCCGGTACGGGCCCCTCCGGGGCACGGAGGTGGCGCCCGAGGAGGTCCCCGCCCTGGTCGACGAGGTCCCGGTCCTCGCCGTGGCCGCAGCCCTCGCCGAGGGGGCGACCAGGTTCCGGGGGGTGGGCGAGCTGCGGGTCAAGGAGAGCGACCGGCTTGCCGCCATCCAGGACCTCCTGGGCGCCGTGGGGGGCCGGGTCGAGGTGGTGGGTGACGACCTGGTGGTCACCGGCGCGGGGGCCCTCCACGGGGACCGGGTGGCCTCCCGCGGCGACCACCGGATCGCCATGGCCGGTGCCGTGGCAGGGCTGGTGGCGACCGGCGCCACGACCGTCGAGGGGTGGGAGGGCGTGGCCACCAGCTACCCGGGGTTCGAGGAGGACCTTGCCGGGCTGTGGCCGGGAGGGGGCCCCGGGTGACCGGGCCCCCGCCTCCCGGGGACGCCGCGGGGGCCGGCCTCGCCGCGGGCACCCCGCCTGGGCCACCATGGAGTGCCATGGTGATCGCCATCGACGGGCCGGGAGGGTCGGGCAAGTCGACCCTGGCGGCGGCCCTGGCCGACCGCTTGGCCCTGGACCGCCTGGACACCGGCGCCATGTACCGGGCGGTGGCCCTGGCCGCGCTCCGCAACGGGGTCGCCCCCGAGGACGGCGCCGGGGTCGGGGCCCTGGCCGGCCGGGCGCGCATCGAGGTCGAGGGGAGCACGGTGCGCCTCGACGGCGAGGACGTGTCGGGGGCGATCAGGAGCGCCCCGGTCACCAGGGCGGCATCGGCGGTGGCCCGGCACCCCGAGGTCCGGGGGGAGCTGGTGGCGCGCCAGCGGGCCTGGGTGGCCGCCCGCGGCGGAGGGGTGGTCGAGGGCCGGGACATCGGGACGGTGGTGTGCCCCGACGCGGACCTCAAGCTCTACCTCACGGCGAGCCCCCATGAGCGGGCCCGGCGGCGGTCCGCGGAGCTGGGCGCCGCCGAGGAGCCCGAGGTGTCCTCGGTGGCCGAGGAGCTGGCCCACCGGGACCGGTCCGACGCCACCCGGGCCGCGTCCCCCCTGGACCGGGCGCCGGGGGCGGTGGAGATC
>DASQQH010000606.1:0-6004 GCA_035643555.1 Acidimicrobiales bacterium
GACCGCCGGACCCGGGGCTTCCTCGAGGGGCTCGTGCCATCCGACCTGGACCGCATCGTCGACCGCCGGTGGGATCCCCCCGTCAGCCTCGGGGTGCGTCTGGTGAGCGTCGCCGACGACAGCCTGCAGCACGCCGGACAGGCCGCCTACGCCCGGGGGCTCCTCGGCCGCTAGCGACCGTGGCGCACCGGCTGTGTCCGCTCCCGCGCCTGCTGGCTGGCGGTGGTCGCCTCCTCGCCCGCTGGCAGTCCGGATCGCCGGTCCCGCCCCGTCGCAGCCGCGCGCAGGCGCGGGGACCCCGCGCGCGCCTCCCGCCCCGCTCGGCCCACCCGCGGGGTCAGCGCCGACTGCGGTCGTCGTCGCCAGGACCCTTGTCCCCCCCGGGTGGGACCACGTCCACCTGGTGGCGATGGGCGGCGAGGTGGCGTTCGTGCAGGACGACGGCCTGCTCGTGGAGGACCATGGCGTGGCGGTAGGCCTCGGCCTGGGCCAGGTGGAGTCGGCGCGACCTCTCGTTGCGGGCGGAGGCCGCCTCCCGCTCGGCCGCCTCGGCCCGCCTGGCGGCCTCCGCGGCCCGTCGCCGGGCCAGGCGGGCCCGTCGCTCGGCCTGGATCACGAGCTGGCGCTCCCGTTCCTCGATGGCGGCGGACTGAGGGTCCTGGCCCCCACCACTGATCATCGCCTCCATCTTCCCACCCGGCCTCCCCGGATGAGACCCGGGCGTGCTCCAAGGGACGATCACCCCCGTTCCCGGGGACACGGCTCAGTGGCACGCCACCGGGGGGCGGCCGGTCAGCGCCGTGGGTCGTGGCGGCGGCTGGCACGACGGGGAGGGTCCGGCGGCCGCCCCGGGAACGGGGCGGCCGGCGCCGAGGGTGGCGCTGGCCACGGGCTCAGACGGGGTCCGGGGACCGGAACAACCTGGGGGACCCCCTGGGGCCGTGGCGGTGTCGACCGGTCGCCTGCCGGCCTGGGCGGGGTTCAGGTGGTCGGCGCGGCGCCGGCCCGGGCCCGGACCAGGGCGAGGCTGCGAGCGAGCAGCCTCGACACGTGCATCTGGCTGATGCCCAGCCGGGCGGCGATCTCGGACTGGGACAGGTCCTGGAAGAAGCGCAGGCCGAGGATGACCCGCTCCCGCTCGGGGAGCGCCCGGACCACGGGGGCCACGCTGCTCCAGCTCTCGGCCAGCTGGAACCGGGCGTCCTCCTCGCCGAGGCGGTCGGCCAGGGTGAGCTCCTCGGTGTCGTCGCCGGTGGAGGTGGGGGCGTCGAGGGAGGAGGTGCGGTAGGCCCGCCCCGACTCCAGGGCCGTGAGGACCTCCTCGTCGTCGAGGCCCACCTCGGCGGCCAGCTCGGCGATGGTCGGCGAACGGCCGTGCTCCTGGGAGAGCCTGGACGTGGCCCGCTGGACGGCCAGATACCGGTCCTGGATCGACCTCGGTGGCCGCAGGGCCCACCCCCGGTCCCGGAGATGACGCTTGAGCTCGCCCACCATGGTGTGGGAGGCGTAGGCGGCGAAGGGGATCCCGAGGCACGGATCGAAGCGCTCGGCGGCCTTGACCAACCCGAGCGATGCCACCTGGACCAGGTCCTCGAACGGCTCGCCCTGGTTGGTGAACCGCCGGGCGAGGTACCGCGCGAGCCCGAGGTGGGCCGTGACGAGCTGTCCCGGTGCGTCGGCGTCGTGGGCAGCGGGATGCCCGGGGGCCTCGCCCCGCTGGCCCTCACTGAGGAGGGCCGTGGCCGCCGTGGCCAAGATGATCACCCTTTCCTGGATCTCGCCGACGCGTAGATCAGGGAGTGATGGAGAGAACCACCCCCGCGCCCCGAACAAGGGCAGCCTACCCACGCGATAGGGGCGCCACAAGGATTCATGTAGTGACGCCCGCAGCTACATATAGTGGTAGCCCGGCCGCCACGGAGCGGTGTCCCCGCCGTCGAGGACGACGTGGACGGGGTGGACCAGGGTGCCGCTCGGCGGGGTCGCGCCGGCCCGAGGTGCCCGGTTCGGGGAGCCACGGGTGGCCGTTGGGGGCGGCATCGACGGCGACCCGGTCGACCCCGCCCCCGGCTTGCAGCGGACCGCTGGCCGCTTGCGTGGTCCTCAGGGGAAACCACGGTTGGCGGCGGCGTTCGGAGCAACGGCCGCGACGGCGGACCTGCCGGTGGGGGCGGGGCCGAGATCCAGGCGTGCGGCCCCGCCCGGTCAGGGCCCTCCCCACACGGGCCGGTGGAGCCGGAATGCCGCCAGGAGGCCAGGCTGGTGCACGCCGGGGACCGGGGGTGGGCCCGCTGATCCGGATGGACACGTCGCCGTTCGGCGCTGCGCTCCAACACGGCCCGGAGGAGGTCGTCGCCGTGGCGGGACTCGAGCAGGCAGCCCAGCAGCTCCTCGGCGTGGATGGCCGGAACGATCCGGGGGGCCGAGCGCCTCGGACCTGCCCGGGTCCCCCCCGCCCGCCAGGGGGGCCACGCCCAAGGGCGGCCGCCGACCCGCTACACCAGCCCCGGATCGGCCCCTCTCCCCAGGCCCCCACCCGGGTGGTCACCACCCGCCCGGCCACCGCTCGACGCCCTCAACCGGGGGGACGGGACGACCCCTGCGCCGGTCCGGCGGCGAGTGACCCGGGCCCGAGGGGCATGGGGTCAACCCCCGCGACCGCGACCCGCCTGTCCTGAGGCCACCGCGGGTCGGAGGTTCGTCCCCCCGTCCGACCGGGTCCGGTCCCGGCTGCCTCCTGTTGTTCGGCGATTCGCCCCCCGGTGTTCATCTCCGGGACATCCTGGGGCAAGGGGCGCATGTCACGCTCTCCCCGGTGTTCGGAGGAGGCACGCGGGTGGGAGTCGGACCGGAGCCCGTCAGGAGCGTGGTGACAACGCTCCGGTGTGCGCATCGTCGTCGGAGTCCTGGGCTATGTGGAGGCGTCCGGTGACGCTGGCCGCTGCTGGACGCCGCGGGTTCCGCTCGTGACCTCGGGTCTCGTGGTGGCCGTGTTTGCGACTGTCGCCGTCTGGCTCGTCACGGAGGCGGTCGTCGCCACCGACGAGGTGACACAGGTCCTGGCGATGGCAGTTGGCGTCTGGACTGGTGGACTGGCCGTTGCCCCCCTTGCGAGCCTCTGGTCTGGTGGCGGCGGCCTCCAGGGCCGGTGATCGGCCAGGCCGGATGGTCCTCCCAATGAGCATCGTCGGTCGACGGCGCGGCGCCCGGCGACAGGGTGGTGGTGAGGTCGGATGGAGGGGTCCGGTCCGACCCCGTTCCCACGGTGAGGCCCAGGAGCCCTCTCCACACGACCTGGCGGCCCCTGTCGGCGCCGGAACGGTTCCCGGCATCGTCGGGCGACATCAGAGGACAGAGCGAGAAGAGTCGGCAACGTGAGCTTCCTCCAGGCCATCGTCATCGGGCTCATCCAGGGAGTGACCGAGTTGTTCCCGGTGTCCAGTCTCGGGCACACCGTTCTCATCCCGGCGTTGATCGGCGGATCGTGGGGCCGGCTGGTGACCCAGGAAGCATCGGCGTCGTCCCCCTATCTGGCGTTCGTTGTGGGCCTCCATGTCGCGACCGCTCTGGCCCTGATCCTGTTCTTCTGGTCGGAGTGGCTGCGGATCGTCCGGGGCTTCGTGCGCAGTCTCGTCCGGCGGCGGGTGGAGACGACCGATGAGCGACTGGCCTGGCTGATCGTGATTGCCACCATTCCCGTCGGACTCCTGGGCCTGGTTCTCGAGCACCAGTTGCGGGTGCTCTTCGCTCACCCGGTGGCGGCCGCCAGCTTCCTCACGCTCAACGGTGTGCTCCTCATCACCGTTGAGCGGCTCAGCCGCAACGGCCGGTTCTCCAGGCCGCGCCGGGGGATCGTCCACAACCTTGGGCTCTCCAGCCGTCCCGATGCGTCGTTGAGCCCGACCCGGAAGGGGCTGGCGGCCCTCGGCGCCGTGACCAGAGCCGAGTCCCCCGCGTCCATCACCGCCGACAGCCTTGGGTCCCCCGTACGCCGTGCCGGGCCAGGGGCGCCTGCCCAGGCTGAGACGGTGCCTGCTCCCCGCCGGGTTGGTGATCTGGGGGTGTCGGATGCCGTCGGCATCGGGATCGCCCAGAGCGCCGCCCTCCTGGCGGGGATCAGCCGGGATGGCATCTGCATGGTGGTCGGACTCACCCGCGGCCTGACCCGGGAGGACGCGGCGCGCTTCGCGTTCCTCCTGTCTGCGCCCCCCATCCTCGCCGCCGGCGTGCTCAAGATCCCCGACCTGCTCGGGCCGCTGGGGGCGGGCATACGCCCCCAGATCCTGGTGGGCAGCGTGGCCGCATTCGTGGCTGCCCTCGTGGCGGTCGGGTTCCTCACCCGGTACTTCCGGACCCGGTCGCTGTGGCCGATCGGCTGCTACTGCGTGGTCTTCGGTGTTGTCTGCCTGCTGCGGTTCGGGTTGGGCTAGCTAGGGGGGGTGCGCACCACCGACAGAACGGTGAGCGGCTCCACCGGCCTCGCCACCGCCACCGTGGCCCGGGACCTCAGGTGGAGGGAGCGGTCGATCCCGTCGCCGATCCCTGGGTTCGGTCGCTGGGAGGGGGGAAGGCGGGCTTGCGCCGGATGCGACCCCGCCGGCCATCGGCTCGCTCGAGCACCCCGTCGGTGCCTCGAAACCACCTCCAGCCGGACGAGTCGGTGAACTCCAACTGGGGGACCGCGGCGGCGGAAAAGAACTCCTCCTCGTCCAGCCGTCGGTCGTCGTCCTGCACCGGTTGCACCCCTCCGTGCAGGGGCGGGACGACATGGAGGTGCGCAGCCGATGTCGTATCGACGCCGGGAAAGCGGATCCAGGCCTGGCAGGAGAAGACCGGTGACTCCCCGGCGTTGTACACGCGGAGCACGTACCGGGAGTCCATCTCGTACCGTGCGCCCTCGTCCAGCCAGACCGCGACCCGGCGCGCCTGGCTTTCGGCGTACCGCTCTGCCTCGTCCCGACGGTTGAGCAGCGCGACCCACACGTAGGCGGCGAAGGCCAGGAGGGCCCCGGCGCTTCCCACGGCCTGTACCCAGATGGCAGCCGCGTCGGCTACCGACATGAGCTCGGCACGATCACGACGGCAGCGCGGCCAGGAGCTCGGCACTGTCTGCGACGTGGCCGTGCGCTGGGAACACCTCTTGCAGCAGCAGACGGTGCAGGTCGGGATCGGGATCCGCGACGCAGTCCGACAGCACCACGACCCCGAAGTCCCGGTCATCACCCTCCAAGGCGGTCGACAGGACGACCCCGCTGGTGGCGAACCCGGCCAAGAAGAGGGTCTCCACCTCGTTGGCGCTCAGGATCTGGGCGAGCTCTGAGCCGGTGAAGGCGCTCGTGCGGTGCCGGGTGATGACGAGATCCTCCTCCGCGGGTGTCACCGCTGGGTGGATCCGGGTCTCCGCGCGGCCCTCGATCATGTGGCCTTGCGCTCTGGGTCGGTCGAACATTCGGTTGCGGGAGGACAGCTCCGGCTGCCCCGGCCGGAAGGAGACACAGGGGTAGAGGACGCGCATGCCCGCTCCCCGCGCTCGACCGGCTGTCTCGGCCACGGTCCCGAGGAAGGAGGCGCCGGTGGTGGGGAGGTTGGTCAGGTACCGCTGCTGCAGGTCCATCAGCAACAGGGCGCTGTGGTGGACATCGATCGTGTCGAGTGCTGTAGGCATCGTGGCCTCCGTTGTGTGAGGTGCTGCGATCATCTGCCCGGACGCCGGTGCCGGCCGCGGGGTCTTGGATCAGGCCGAGGGTCTTGGCGCCTCGACCTGCCCGTCATCGAACCGGGTGCGGGCGCGGCGCCGAGGGCCCGGGTCACGAGCCGGGAGGTGGACGCGAGGCCGAGGACGTGGACGAAGCGACGGTGGATCACCGCCGGTCCCTGCCCCGGGGGGCGGCCGCCCGAATGTCGACCTCGGTGCGCCCGGGTTCGGACGGGCGACGAGCGAGGCATCGCCTGGGTTCCCATGGGGCGGTGGCGTCGACGGGGCGATGTGGGAGGCGCGGCAGCG
>DASQQH010000607.1:0-4303 GCA_035643555.1 Acidimicrobiales bacterium
GGGAACGGGCTGCCCACGTCGAGCTCGTCAGACTTGTCGGCGGGGAGCCCCAGTCGAGCGGGCAGGCCGGCAGGGATCGTGGCGCTGGTGAGCACGGCGGTCACCTCCCCCCACAGGTGCTTGGCCAACACGGGTCCCACCTCGATGGGGGCAAGTCGGAGGGTGAGGGCGCCCCCCGCCCGTTCCTCCACCCAGGCCACCCGGTCGGGGTCCCCCGCCATGGCGGTCGCCAGGTCGCCGGCCAGGGTGCCGGCAGCCAGCAGGGCGCGGGTCCGGGTGGGGTCGGCGAGTGCCCCGGCCCGGTCCGCCAGGTCCAGGGTGCCCTGGCCCTGGCTCTGGGCGCCCGCCTGGCGCACGGCGGCGGTGAGGGTTCGCAGCCGCTCGGCAGCAAGGGCCACCGCGGCGCCCACGTCCTCGCCCAGGTCGGGGGGGAGGCGCCGTCCCGACCAGGGGCTCAGGGCCGCCTCCAGGCGGTCCCCGGCGTGCTCCAGGTCACCGGCCGGGCCGGCCTCGCTGCTGGCCAGGAGGCCCCGGGCCAGCCGGGCCATCGCCCGGAGCCGCCCCCGGCTGAGCTCCAGGCCCAGGCCCAGGGTGGCCACGTCCTCCAGCTCGTGGGCCTCGTCGAACACGACGACCTCGTGGTCCGGCAGCACCGACCGGCCGCTCGCCAGATCCGCGCTGTAGAGGTGCATGTTCACGACCACCACATCCGCCTGGGCGGCACGGTCCCGGGCCGCCTCCGCGAAGCAGTCGTCGCCCGACGGGCAGCGGGACCGCCCCGGGCACTCCTGGGCGCTGACGCTGAGCTGGGCCCACGCACGGGCCGAGGGCTCCGCGTCCAGTTCGGCGCGGTCACCGGTGGAAGAGCGCGCCGCCCAGGCCAGGAGGCGACGAAGCTCGGCCCCCAGGGCGGACCTGGGTCCCGTCGAGACGTCGCGCTCGGTGGGGGCACCGGCCTCCCCCGCACCCGAGGGATCCCGTGGGGGGAGCGGGGGCGGTGGACGGTCCTCGGCTCCCCTCGGCCCGGGCCGGCCTGCCTGGACCTCGGCGGCCCGCTGCCGGCACAGGTAGTTGGACCGGCCCTTGAGGACCGCGAACGTGAACGGGACCTCGAGGCCGGCCTCGAGGAGGGGAAGGTCGTGGTGGGCCAGCTGGTCCTGGAGGGCCAGGGTGGCGGTGGCCACGACGACCTGGCGGCGGGAGAGGATGGCGGGGACCAGGTAGGCCAGGCTCTTGCCGGTCCCTGTGCCCGCCTGGACCACCAGATGCCGACCGCCCTCGATCGAGCGGGCCACCGCCTCGGCCATGCGCCGCTGGCCCGGCCGGAGCTCTCCCCCGCCCGGGAGCGCACGGGTAGTGTTGGCCAGGGCCGGCCCCACCGACCCGGAACCAGGGGCCGGGGTGGTCCGCGACCGTCGTCGGGTGCCTGCCACTGGCGGTCAGCGTAGCTCACCATGAGAGTCACTCGGACGCGATGATGTCATCCCGGGTTGGCCCTCCACCCCGGCCCCGGTGGTAGACGCGGCGCATGCGGCTGCGGATCTTCACCGAGCCACAGCAAGGGGCGAGCTACGACCAGCTCCGGGCGGTGGCGACCGTGGCGGAGGAGTGCGGCTTCGACGCCTTCTTCCGCTCCGACCACTACCTGCGGATGGGAGAAGGCGACGCCCGCCCGGGGCCCACCGACTCCTGGGTCACCCTGGGTGCCCTGGCCCGGGACACCTCGACCATCAGGCTGGGGACGCTGGTCACCTCGGCCACGTTCCGCCTGCCGGGTCCCCTGGCCGTGAGTGTGGCCCAGGTGGACGCCATGAGCGACGGCCGGGTGGAACTCGGGCTGGGTGCGGGCTGGTTCGAGGAGGAGCACCGGGCCTACGGGATCCCCTTCCCGCCGCGGGGGGACCGCTTCGACCGCCTGGAGGAGCAGCTCGCCATCGTCACCGGCCTGTGGGCCACGCCGGTCGGGGAGCGGTTCTCCTGGTCAGGTCGCCAGTACCAGGTGACCGATAGCCCGGCGCTGCCCAAGCCGGTGCAGCGCCCCCGGCCCCCCGTCATCGTCGGCGGCCACGGTCACCGACGCACCCCCCGCCTGGCCGCCCGCTTCGCCGATGAGTTCAACGTGGCCTTCTCCCCGGCCGAGGAGTGCCGGGCCCAGTACGACCGGGTGGCGGCAGCCTGTCGGGACCTGGGCCGGGACGCGGGCGACATCAGACGGTCGGCGGCGGTCATCGTGTGCTGCGGCGCCTCCGCCACCGAGGTGGCCAAGCGGGCGGCGTCGATCGGCCGGGAGGAGGCCGAGTTGCGTCGTAACGGGGCGGCCGGGAACCCCGAGGAGGTGGCGGCCGCCCTCGGTGCCTACCGGGAGGCCGGGGCGGAGACGGCGTACCTGCAGATCCTCGACGTGGACGACCTGGATCACCTGCGCCTCATCGCCGCCGAGGTCGCCCCCCGACTGGCGTAACGGGTTTGCCCCCCGGAGGTGTTGGCGCGCCGAGCCGGTCGGGTAGGTGCAGGCCATGAGCGCCCCCACCCTCGCCCCGCCGGCCGGGCCATCGGCTGATCCCGCAGGGGAGGCCGGCTGGACCGACGCACCGGGACGGGTGGGGTTCTTCACCGACACCTCGATCTGTATCGGCTGCAAGGCCTGCGAGGTGGCCTGCAAGGAGTGGAACGGGCTTCCGGACGACGGTGGGGGGCTGCTGGGGCTCTCCTACGACAACACCGGCGAGCTGTCGGCGTCGAGCTGGCGCCACGTGGCCTTCGTGGAGCGACAGGACGAGACGGGCGTGGCCTGGCTCATGTCCTCCGACGTGTGCAAGCACTGCACCCACGCCGGGTGCCTGGACGTGTGCCCCACGGGGGCGATCTTCCGGACCGAGTACGGGACGGTGGTGGTCCAGGAGGATGTGTGCAATGGGTGTGGCTACTGCATCCCCGCCTGCCCCTACGGGGTGATCGCCCAGCGACCGGGCGACGGGCGGGCCTGGAAGTGCACGTTGTGCTACGACCGGCTCGGAGCTGGCCAGGAGCCGGCCTGCGCCCAGGCCTGCCCCACCGACTCCATCCAGTTCGGCCCCCTGGATCAGCTGCGGACCCGGGCCCGGGACCGGGTCGAGGAGCTCCAGGCGCGGGGGGTGACCTCCGCCCACCTCTACGGGGAGGACCCCGAGGACGGGGTCGGCGGGGCCGGGGCCTTCTTCCTGCTCCTGGATCGCCCGGAGGTCTACGGGCTGCCCCCGGACCCGGTGGTGGCCACCAGGGACCTCCCCGCGATGTGGCGCCGGGCCGCCGCGGCCGCCGGTGCCCTGGTGGTGGGAGCGGTCGTCGCGTTCGGGGGTCGGGGGTGACGGCCGGGGTGGACGCCAACGGGTCCTCCCGGTGGCGACCACGGCGCCGCCGGGAGGAGACGAGGGTGCCCACCGCCACCTTTGCCTCCTACTACGGCCGCCCGGTGCTCAAGCGACCCACCTGGCAGGCCCGGGACATCGCCGGCTACCTCTTCCTCGGCGGGCTGTCTGCCGGCTCGGCCCTGCTGGGCGCCGGGGGGGACCTGACCGGCCGTCCCCAGCTGCGCCGGGTGGGGCGTCTGGCGGCCCTGGCCGGAGTGTCGGGATCGACCGCGGCCCTGATCGACGACCTGGGCCGGCCGGCCCGGTTCCTCAACATGTTGCGCGTGGCCAAGCCCACCTCGCCCATGAGCATGGGCACGTGGCTCCTGGCGGGCTTCGGGCCGGCCGTCGGGGTGGCCGCGGCGAGCGAGGGGGCCGGGCTCCTCCCGGGAGGCGCCGGACGCCTGGTCCGGGTCGCCGGCCGGGTGGGCGGGCTGCTCGGCGCCAGCGTGGCGCCGGCGGTGGCCACCTACACCGCGGTCCTCCTCGCCGACACCGCCGTTCCCACCTGGCACGAGGCCCGGGACGAGCTGCCGTTCGTGTTCGCCGGGTCCTCGGCGGCCTCGGCCGGGGGCGTCGCCATGGCCCTGGTCCCCGGTGGTGACGCAGGGCCCGCACGTCGCCTGGCGGTGCTCGGCAGCGCCATGGAGCTGGCGGCCGAGATGGTGCGCGACGCCCGCATGGGGCTGGCGGGGGAGCCGTTGCGCCGGGGTCCTGCCGGGCGGCTCCACCGTCTCGGCCAGTGCCTGACCGCCGGGGGGGCGATCGCCACCGGCCTGTGGGCCGGTCGGTCCCGGGTCGGCGCGGGGATGAGCGGGACGGCGTTGGTGGCGGGGGCGGCCTGTACCCGCTTCGCCGTGTTCACGGCGGGGGTGGCCGCGACCGAGGACCCGCGGTACACGGTCGTCCCTCAG
>DASQQH010000608.1:0-2944 GCA_035643555.1 Acidimicrobiales bacterium
CACCGCCCACGCCCTCATCCTGTTGTGCTGGTTGCGACACGTGGCCGGCAACCTGGGCAAGTCCCGGCGGTACTGGGGCCACCGTCGCTGGCTCCGGCGCAACCTGGCGCCCGTGCTCGGGGGAGGGTGCCGGTGACCCTGGTGAGGAGCGCCGCCGCGTCCCCCGCCGTCTCGGTGGTGATCTGCGCCTACACCCTCGAGCGCTGGGACGACGTGGTGGCGGCCGTGGGGTCGGCGTGGGCCCAGAGCCTCCCGCCCCAGGAGGTCATCCTGGTGGTCGACCACTGCCCCGAGCTCCTCGCCCGGGCCCGGGCTGAGCTGCCGGGGCTGGTGGTGGTCGCCAACGCCGCTCCCCGACCGGGGCTCTCCGGGGCCCGGAACACCGGGGTCGAGGCCGCCCGGGGGGAGGTGGTGGCCTTCCTCGACGACGACGCCGTCGCCGACCGGGACTGGCTGGAGCACCTGACCGGGCGCTACGACGACCCCCTGGTGGTGGGGGTGGGGGGCCTGGTGCGGCCGCGGTGGCAGGCCCGGCGCCCCCGGTGGTTCCCCACCGAGTTCGACTGGGTGGTGGGGTGCAGCCACACGGGGCTGCCCACCGAGGCCGCCCCGGTGCGCAACCTCATCGGGGCCAACATGTCGTTCCGCCGGGAGACCCTCCTCGACCTCGGCGGGTTCTCCGCCGTCCTGGGCCGGACGGGTGGCAACGGGCTGGGGTGCGAGGAGACCGAGCTGTGCATCCGGGCGGGCGACCGGGGGGGCGTCCTGGTCCACGAGCCCGGGGCCAGGGTCCACCACCGGGTCACCCGGGCCCGGCAGACCTGGTCCTACTTCCTCACCCGCTGCTACGACGAAGGACGGTCCAAGGCCGCCGTGACCCGCCTCGCCGGGGCCCGACGGGGCCTCGCCACCGAGCGCGCCTATCTGCGCACGGCCGTTCCCGGCCGCCTGGTCCGGGCTCTCGCCGCCGGCGTCCGGGGACGTCCCGCCGGGCTGCTCACGGCCCTGGCCGTGGTGGCCGGGGTGGCCTCGACCGCACTCGGCTACCTGGTCGGCGGGACGCGGGGCCCACGACAGGCCCGGGAGGGGGGGGCCGAGGCGGCGGCGACCACCGCCCTGCGGGCAGCGCCGCTGGCCCTCAGCCTCGGGCTGTGGGTGGCCGCCCTGGAGACCTCCGTGCCGCTGGCCCGCATGGGGGACCTCGGCCTGGTCTCGGTGCTCCCCCCCACCTACTGGGCGGCGCTCGGGGTCCTCACGCTGAGCTTCTGGTGGGCGGTCCGGGCCCCCCGGGCGTCACGGCTGGTGCTCCTCGGCCACGTCGTCCTGCTCATCGCCGTCCTCCACGCCACGCCCACCCTCTTGTACGGCACCCTGCGCTACGCCTGGGCCTGGAAGCAGCTCAGCGTCACCGCCTACCTCCTCCAGCACGGCACGGTCAGCCACCGTCCGGGGTTCCTGTCGGCGTGGTTCGCCTGGCCGGGCTTCTTCGCCCTCAACGCCATGCTGGCCAAGGCGGGCGGGCTCCACTCGGCCCTCAGCTACGCCCGGTGGGGGCCACCGGTGAACGAGGCGATCCTCCTCGGCCCCCTGGTGCTGATCTTCCGACGGTTCACCGCCGACCGGCGCCTCGTCTGGAGCGCCGTGTGGCTGTTCTACCTGGGGAACTGGGTGGGCCAGGACTACTTCTCGCCCCAGGCCTTCGCCTTCTTCTGCTACCTGGTGGTCATCGCCGTCTGCCTGCGGTGGTTCCGCCCCGGCGCCCGTGCCCTGGGAAGCGGCGACGCCCCCTGGCAAGGGGACCTGGTCGGGGCCGGGCTCCGCCGTCGGCGGCTGGTCCTCTACGCACTGGTGGTGGTGGTCATGGCCACCGTCGCCTCGAGCCACCAGCTGACCCCCTTCATGCTCGCCGCCGGCCTCGGCGTGCTGGCCCTCACCCGGCGCCTCCGCTACCGGAGCCTCCCGGTGGTGATGATGGCCCTCACCGCGGCCTGGGTCCTGTACTCGGCCCAGAGCTTCCTCCACCACAACCTGTACTGGATCATCCAGAGCATCGGCCACCCCTTCGGCAACGCCGCCTCGGCCTTCCCCACGGCCCACCGGCCCCTCGGCCAGGTGGTCGTGGCCCAGGTGGACCGGGGCCTCACCGCCGCGGTGTGGGCCCTCGCGGCCGTCGGCTTCTGGCGCCGCCGGCGGAGACCTCTGGACTGGACGCCGGTGCTGATCCTCGCCCTCACCCCGATCCTCGCCGTGTTCGTCAACAGCTACGGGGGGGAGATCGACTTCCGCATCCACCTCTTCGCCCTCCCCTTCGTCGCCCTCTACGCCGGCGCCGCCTTCTTCCCCGACCAGGCGGCCGGGCGGTCGTGGCTCTCCCGGTCCCTGGCCCTGGTCACGGCGGCCAGCCTGCTCGGTGGCTTCGTGCTCGCCAACGACGGCAAGGAGGCGATGAACTACTTCCCCCCGGGGGAGGTCGCCGCCATGCACCGGTTCTACGCCATGGCGCCGTCGGACTCCCTGGTGGTCTCGGCCACCGGCAACCTGCCCTGGTTCTGGGACCGCTACCGGGACTACACCTACGTCTTCTACGCGACCTACCCCCCGGGCCTGGCCCGGGAGGTCGAACGCCATCCCGTCGCCACCCTGGCCGCCGAGCTGTCCGGCCACCGCCGCGCCTACCTGGTCACCGCCGGGAGCGAGCTGGCCGACGCGGAGACCACCGGCGTGCTGCCCCCCGCCCAGCTGGGCCGCATCGACGCGGCCGTCCGGGCCTCCCCGCGGTTCCGGGTCGTCCTTACCGGCCCGAACGTCACCGTCTACACCCTGGCCGGCCCTGTCCCCCCTCACCCGGGCGCCCACCATGGCACACCACCCTGAGGGCCGGATCCGGGGAGCCCGGCCCCCGAGTCGGGCCCCTCGTCACCAGCGCCGCGGCGCCCACACCCGG
>DASQQH010000609.1:0-8841 GCA_035643555.1 Acidimicrobiales bacterium
CGCCACGCCGAGACCAGGGTCCTGGTGGTGGACCACGACCTGGCCGGGGTCGGCGCCGAGGTGGTGGACCGCCTGTCCGCCCCCGATCCGACCTCGGGCGCTCCGGCGGTTTCCTGCCACCTGGTCGAGGCGGGCCGGGCCGGCGACGACTACGAGGGCCTCCTCGAGGCGGCCCCCCGCCGGAGGGTCCCCGTCACCGACGAGCGGGGCATGATCTCGATCAACTACACGAGCGGCACCACCGGGGGGCCCAAGGGGGTCATGTACCACCACCGGGGCGCCTTCCTCCAGTCACTCGCCATGGCCTACCACGTGGGCCTCGATCTCTCCTCGGGGTTCCTGTGGACGCTTCCCATGTTCCACTGCAACGGGTGGTGCTTCACCTGGGCGGTCACCGCGGCCGGCGCGACGCATCTGTGCCTGCGCCGGGTGGATCCGGCCGAGATCTGGTCGTTCCTCCGGGCCGGCGAGGTCTCCCACTTCAACGGGGCCCCGACGGTGCTCACCTCGGTCGCCTACCACCCCGCCGCCGAGGCCGGCCCCACCCCCCGCAGGGTGCACGTGGCCACCGGGGGGGCGCCGCCGACCCCCACCCTCCTCGAGCGGATGGACCACCTGGGCATCGAGGTGACCCACCTCTACGGCCTCACCGAGACCTACGGCCCGGTGGTCATCTGCGACTGGCGCCCGGAGTGGGACAGCCTGGGCGCGCCCGACCAGGCCCGGCTCAAGGCCCGCCAGGGTGTGGGCAACGTGATCGCCCAGCCGGCCCGGGTGGTGGACGCCGAGGGCGCCGACGTCCCCGCCGACGGGGCGACCATGGGGGAGATCGCCCTGCGGGGCAACGACTTGATGCTCGGCTACTACCGGGACCCCGAGGCCACGGCGACGGCCGTCCCCGACGGGTGGTTCCGCACCGGCGACCTGGGCGTGTCCCACGCGAACGGCTACATCGAGCTGCGGGACCGGGCCAAGGACGTGATCGTCTCGGGCGGGGAGAACATCGCCTCGGTCGAGGTGGAACAGGCCCTGGCCAGCCACCCCGCGGTGCTGGAGGTGGCCGTGATCGCCCTGCCCGACCCCCGGTGGGGGGAGGTCCCGGCCGCCTACGTCACCCTCCAGGAGGGGGCGAGCGCCACCGAGGACGAGCTCGTGGCCCACGTCCGGGACCGCCTGGCCCACTTCAAGGCGCCCAAGCGGGTGGTCTTCGGCCCCCTGCCCAAGACCTCCACGGGCAAGATCCAGAAGTACGTGCTGCGGGACCAGGCCTGGGAGGGGGCAGAGCGCCGGATCGGCTAGGGACACCGCCACCGGTCGGCGGACTGGGGCCCGGGCGAACCCCGGGTGCCTCGATGCCCGCCACCCCGGGGCACCGGGTCACCCGGGCCACGCGGGCATGATGGACCCGCCCCGGGCCGCCGTCAAGGACCGCGGCGCCAGAACCCGGCCCGCCCGCTCAGGAGCTCCAGATGGTCACGTACACCGGCGGTCGGAACCTGCTGGGAGGTTGACCCCGGCGGGGCCGGTGCATGAGCTCGATGGCCGGCGGCGTCCCCAGGAAGGCCCGGAACGAGCTCGCCGCCGGGGAGCGTCGATCGGGCTCCAGCATGCTGGCGTACCACCGGAGGTCCACCCGCGTGCCGGGCACCTCCAGCCGGCAGAGCACCCCCCGCGCCAGCTCGGTGCCGACCAACGCCTCGAGCACGGGCACCACCCCCTCGCCCTCCACGCCGGCGGTGACCGCGGCCGCCTGGCTGGGGAAGACCCGGATCTGGTCGTCCCGGACCCTGAACCTGGCCAGGAGGGCCGCCACGGGCCAGGCCGGGTCGGCGAAGGAGGGGTCCACCAGCCAGGTGGGTCGCCCCCCCAGCCGGTGCCGGCCCGGCGCCGCGGCCACCACCAACCGGGACCGCATGACCGGGTGGCTCTCCACGCCCGGGCGGTCCCCGACGCCCAGGGCCGGGCCCAGGGCCACGTCGGCCAGGCGCTCCTGGACCAACGCCCCCATCTCCTCGCTGATGGCCGCCCCGACCGACGTCTCCACGCTCCCCGAGCGCCGCTCGAAGGCGTCGAGCAGCCCCGGAGCGAGGTACTCGGCGATCGTGGCCTGGGCCACCACCCGCAGCTGGTCGGGGGCGCCCCGGGCGGCCCGGATGGCGGCCTCGGCCTCGGTGCCGAGGCTCACCATCTGGGAGGCAATGGCCACCAGGCGGCGCCCCCCCGGGGTGAGCACCATCCCCGAGGCCTCCCGGACGACCAGCTCGTCACCCAGGTGCCGGCGCAGGGCCCCAAGCGCCTGGGACACCGCCGGCTCGCTCACCCCGAGGGCCCGGGCGGCGCCGGTGACCGAGCCCAGCCTGGCCACCAGCACGAACGCACCGAGCTGGGTGAGGGTCACCGGTACCTAGGATAAGGCATCACTTCATCCCAGATTGACCCCAGCCCGGGCCGTGGCGGACACTGCCTCCAACCGAGAACCAGGGGAGGGTGACGTGCAAGTACCGTCGTCGTTCGACTACGAGCGGGCGACCAGCGTCGAGGACGCGATCGACCTCCTGGAGCGGCGGGGCCCCGAGGCCCACCTCCTGGCGGGCGGCCACAGCCTGCTCCCGATGATGAAGCTCCGCCTCGCCCAGCCCGAGGTGCTGATCGACATCAACAGCCTGGCCGAGCTCGCCTACATCCGGGTGGAGGGCCAGGAGCTGGCCATCGGGGCCATGACCCACCATGTGGACCTCCTGGCCTCCGCGGTGGTGGCGGAGCACTACCCGATCTTCCGGGACGCCGAGGCGGTGATCGCCGACCCCATCGTCCGCAACCGGGGCACGATCGGCGGCTCCCTGTGCCAAGCCGACCCCTCCGAGGACCTTTCCGCGGCCTTCGTGGCCGTGAAGGCAACGGTCGTGGCCCGCAGCAGCGCCGGCAGCCGGATCGTGCCGGTCGTCGAGCTGCACACGAGCCCCTACGAGACGGCGCTGGGCCACGCCGAGATCCTGACCGAGGTCCGCATCCCGATCCGCCCCGGGGTCGGCAGCGCCTACGAGAAGGTCGAACGGCGCGTCGGCGACTGGCCGGTGGCGGCCGTGGGGGCGGCGGTGTGGCTGGAGGAGGGGACCGTGGCCGACGTCGGGATCGGCCTCACCGCCGTCGGGGCACCCCACTTCCTCGCCGCCGAGGCCGAGGAGGTCCTCCGGGGCCGCCGCCCCGACGACCAGGCCCTCGCCGAGGCGGCGGCCACCGCCGCCAGGCACTGCCGTCCCGCCGGCGACCAGCGCGGCCCGGAGGACTACAAACGCCACCTGGTCGAGGTCCTGACCAGGCGGGCGGTGGGCCGGGCTGTGGCCCGGGCGCGAGGAGAGGAGGCCTGACATGCAGGTCAGGATGACCGTCAACGGGACCGAGGTGGCCGCCGAGGTGGAGCCCCGCCTGCTCCTGGTGCACTTCGTGCGCGACCACCTCGGGCTGACCGGCACCCACTGGGGCTGCGACACCTCGAACTGCGGCACCTGCGTGGTGTGGCTGGACGGCACCCCGGTCAAGTCCTGCACCGTGCTGGCCGCGATGGCTGACGGGCACCAGGTCCGCACCGTGGAGGACCTCGAGCACGACGGGACCCTGGACCCGGTCCAGCAGGGCTTCATCGAGGAGCACGGCCTCCAGTGCGGGTTCTGCACCCCGGGCATGATGATGACGGCCCGCTGGCTGCTGGACCGCGACCCCGATCCCTCCGAGGCCGAGATCCGGGAGGCGATCTCGGGCCAGCTGTGCCGGTGCACCGGCTACGAGAACATCGTGCGGGCCATCCGATGGGCCGCCGAGCACCCCGCCGCCGAGGAGGTGACGGCATGAGCACCGTCGAGGAGCCCGGGACCGCGGTCGGCTTCGGCCGGGTGCCCCGCAAGGAGGACGCCCGCTTCGTCCGGGGCAGGGGCAGCTACGTCGACGACATCCAGCTCCCCGGGATGCTGCACGGCGCCGTCCTCCGCAGCCCCCACGCCCACGCCCGCATCGTCGCCATCGACACCTCCGCCGCCGAGGCCCACCCCAAGGTGCGCGCCGTGGTCACCGGCGCCACCCTGGAGACCCTCAAGCTGGCCTGGATCCCCTCCCTGTCCCACGACGTGCTGGCGGTGCTGGCCACCGACAAGGTCCGGTTCCAGGGCCAGGAGGTGGCCTTCGTCGTAGCCGACGACCGCTACGCCTGCCGGGACGCCCTGGAGCTGATCGACGTCGAGTACGAGCCCCTCCCCCCCGTGGTCGACGCCCGCCGGGCCCTGGAGCCCGGCGCCCCGGTCATCCGCGACGATCTGGAGAACAAGGCCGACAACCACATCTTCGACTGGGAGGCGGGCGACGGGGCCCGCACCGACGAGGTGTTCGCCGGCGCGGAGGTGGTGGTGACCCAGGACCTCGTCTACCCACGGGTCCACCCTGCCCCCATGGAGACCTGCGGGGCCGTGGCCCACATGGACCGGGTGAGCGGGAAGCTCACGGTCTGGAGCACCACCCAGGCCCCCCACGCCCACCGGACCCTCTTCGCCCTCGTCGCGGGGCTCCCCGAGCACAAGATCCGGGTGGTGAGCCCCGACATCGGCGGGGGCTTCGGCAACAAGGTGGGGATCTACCCGGGCTACGTGTGCGCGGTGGTGGGCTCCATCCTCACCGGCAAGCCCGTGAAGTGGGTGGAGGACCGCTCGGAGAACCTGATGAGCACCTCCTTCGCCCGGGACTACCACATGCACGGGGAGATCGCCGCCACCCGGGAGGGCAAGATCCTCGGGCTGCGGGTGGACGTGCTGGCCGACCACGGGGCGTTCAACAACACCGCCCAGCCCACCAAGTTCCCCGCCGGGTTCTTCCACATCTTCACCGGCTCCTACGACCTGGCCGCCGCCCACTGCCAGGTGCACGGCGTCTACACCAACAAGGCCCCGGGCGGCGTCGCCTACGCCTGCTCGTTCCGGGTCACCGAGGCCGTCTACCTGGTGGAGCGCATGGTGGACTGCCTTGCCGACGAGCTGGGGATCGACCCCGCCGAGCTGCGCATGGCGAACCTGCTCCGTCCCGAGCAGTTCCCCTACACCTGCCCCACCGGCTGGGAGTACGACTCTGGCGACTACCCCCGGACCCTGCGCACCGCCCTCGACCTGGCCGGCTACGAGGACCTGCGCGCCGAGCAGGCGGCAAAGCGCCAGCGGGGGGAGCTGATGGGTATCGGCGTGAGCTTCTTCACCGAGACCGTCGGGGCGGGCCCCCGCAAGCACATGGACATCCTGGGCCTGGGCATGGCGGACGGCTGCGACCTGCGGGTCCACCCGACGGGGAAGGCCGTGGTGCGCCTGTCGGTCCAGACCCAGGGGCAGGGCCACGAGACCACCTTCGCCCAGATCGTCTCGGAGGTGACCGGGATCCCCTCGGCGGACGTGGAGGTGGTCCACGGCGACACCGACGCCACCCCCTTCGGCCTGGGCACCTACGGGAGCCGGTCCACCCCGGTGTCGGGGGCGGCGGCGGCGGTGGCCGCCCGACGGGTCCGGGACAAGGCCAGGATCATCACCGCCACCATGCTCGAGTGCGCCCCCGAGGACCTGGAGTGGGAGCAGGGTCGCTGGTTCGTCCGCGGCACCCCGGACCGGGGGGTCACCATCCAGGAGGCGGCCTTCGCCGCCCACGGCAGCCTGGAGCTCCCCGAGGGGGTCGAGGGCCACCTGGACGGCCAGTGCGTCTACGATCCGCCGAACCTCACCTTCCCCTACGGGGCCTACGTGTGCGTGGTCGACGTGGACCCCGACACCGGGCAGGTCAAGGTCCGTCGCTTCGTGGCGGTGGACGACTGCGGACCCCGGATCAACCCCATGATCGTGGAGGGCCAGGTCCACGGCGGCCTGGCGGACGGGCTGGGCATGGCCCTCATGCAGGTGATCGCCTTCGACCAGGACGGCAACTGCCTGGGGGGCTCGTTCATGGACTACCTGCTGCCCACGTCGATGGAGTGCCCGTCCTGGGAGACCGGCCAGACCGTCACCCCCTCCCCCCACCACCCCTTGGGGGTCAAGGGGGTGGGCGAGTCGGCCACCGTGGGCTCACCGGCGGCCGTGGTGAACGCGGTTGTGGACGCCCTGTCCCCCCTGGGGGTCCGCCACGCCGACATGCCCCTGACGCCAGCCCAGGTGTGGCGGGCGACCCAGGGCCGGGCCTTGCGGACCGACCTCGCCATCACGTGACCGGTCCGGACCTGCTCGGGCGAGCGGCGGCGCTCGACGCCGGGCGGGTCCCCTACGTGTGGGCCACGGTGGTGCACGCCGAGGCCCCCGCCAGCACCAGGGCCGGCGACACGGCCCTGGTGCGTCCCGATGGGACCATCGAGGGGTTCGTGGGGGGCTCCTGCGCCGAGGCGACCGTGCGTCAGCAGTCCCTCGAGGCCCTGGCCGGGGGCACGCCCAAGCTGGTGCGGATCAGCCCGGAGGCGACGGGGGCCGACCCGGCGTCGGCCACGGGCGACCGGCCGGGCCTGGTGCGGGTGGCCAACCCGTGCCTGTCCGGGGGGACCATCGAGGTCTTCCTCGAGCCCCGCCTGCCGGCACCCCTGCTGGTGGTCCACGGGACCGCCCCCATCGCCCAGGCCCTCCGGGCGGGTGGGGCCGCCCTCGGGTTCGCCACGAGGGGCGGCGACCAGGAAGCCCCCCTCACCCCTGACGCGGCGGCGGTGGTCGTCGCCACCCACGGGCGGGGGGAGGAGGCGCTCCTGGCGGGCGCCCTGGGCGCCGGGGTGCCCTACGTTGGCCTGGTGGCCAGCCGCCGGCGGGGGGCGGCGGTGCTCGCCGGCCTGGACGTGGAGGAGACCGCCCGGGACCGGGTGCACACCCCGGCGGGGCTGGCGATCGGGGCGGCCACCCCCGAGGAGGTGGCCCTGTCCATCCTGGCCGAGATCGTGGCCTCCCGTCCTCGCCCCCGGCGCGGGACCGGGGAGCACGACGAGGGGATGGCGCCGGGCCCCGGCGAGGGGACGGCCACGGCGGTGGACCCGGTGTGTGGGATGACCGTGGTGGCGGCCCCGCCATCGCCGTGGGCGGACCACGACGGCGCCCGGCGGTGGTTCTGCGGCCCCGGGTGTCGCCAGGCCTTCGTCCACGACCCGACGGTCTACGCCGCCCCCTGACCGACCGGGCCGCCGGCGATCGTTCCGAGATTCCCGGCCACGACGCCGTCGGCGTGCTACATTGCCACGCCCAGTCGAGATGGCGCGACTCTTTGTAGGGAAAATAGCGGCGTAGGGGCGGGCGGTCAAGGCCGGCGGACCCCGGCGGCAGGCGGAGGGGGAACCCCATGTGGCATAACGGGCGGGGACTGCGGGCCAAGGTTCTGGGGGCGACCACCCTCGCCGGCCTGCTCGGGCTCTCACTGGCGGGGATCGGACCGGCCTCGGCACAGTCGAGCGCGGCCACCCCCCTCGCCCTGGAGAACGGCTGGTCGCCGGCCCCCGGCACCGACCGGCCGGCCTACAGCGTGGCGGGCAACGTCGTGCACCTGAACGGCGGCCTCAACGGTGGACAGGTCCGCCAGACCATCGCCACCCTGCCCGCCGGGCTGCGCCCCGCCGCCGACGAGTGGTACTCGGTGGTGACGGCCGCCAACGTCGTGGCCCCCCTGGTCGTCCATCCCAACGGCGACATCGTCCTCAACGCCGGTGACCCCCGGTTCCTGTCCCTGTCGGGGATCGCCGTCGACATCGGGACCGCCACCCCCTACCAGCCCCTGGCCCTGCGCCCGGGCTGGTCCCCCGCCTGGGGGACCTACGGCCCGGGTTACATCCAGGAGGGCTCGACTGTCGACCTGACCGGCGGCGTCAACGGGGGCCAGGTGCGCCAGACCGTCGCCACCCTGCCCGCCGGGCTGCGCCCCCCCGCCGACGAGTGGTTCTCGGTGGTGACGGCCGCCAACGTCGTGGCCCCCCTGGTCGTCCACCCCAACGGCGACATCGTCCTCAACGCCGGTGACCCCCGGTTCCTGTCCCTGTCGGGGATCCACGTCCTGATCGGCTCACCGCCGCCGGTGAACCTCGCCCTCCAGAACGGCTGGCACCGGGCGTGGGGCACCAACGGCCCGGGCCAGACGACCAGCGCCGGGGAGACGGCCCTCCGGGGCGGCCTCAACGGTGGGACCACCAGACAGACCGTGACCACCCTGCCCTCGGGCTCCCGCCCCGGGGCCGACCAGTGGTTCACGGCGGTCACGGCCAACAACGTCGTGGCCCCGGTGGTGGTCCACGCCACCGGGGACCTGGTCCTCAACGCCGGGAACCCGGGGTTCCTCTCCCTGGAGGGCATCCGGGTCACCGACGCCCGCCCCGTGGGCCCGCCCTTCGTGGTCAACCACGCCGACACCTACCAGGTGGCCCAGGAGACCGGGACGGGGTCCATCAACAACACGGCCAGCCGCTGGGACGTCTACGGCTCGGACCTGGGCAACATGTTCACCTACCAGGGCCACACCTACCTGGCCTTCGGGGACACCTTCGGCGGCCCGGCGGCCGATCCGTTCTTCTCGGTCCCCCATGCGGACTGGCGCTCCAACACGATGGCCTACGACAACTCGACCGCCCCGCCCACCGGGGGCATCCCCTTCTCGGGGATGATCACCGACGCCCCCGGCCACGCCAAGGAGCTGTTGTCCTCGCTCAAGCAGCCCGGGGTGGAACAGACCGTCATCCCCACCTACGGGGTGGCCGTCGGGAACCGGATGTACCTCTACTACATGTCGGTCAGGTCCTACGGAGCCCCCGGGCACTGGACCCTCAACTACTCGGGCATTGCCTACTCCGACAACGGGGGCCAGACCTGG
>DASQQH010000610.1:0-9624 GCA_035643555.1 Acidimicrobiales bacterium
CTCCGGTTGCGCCAGGTGGGCGTCCCCCAGGACGGGCTCGTTGCCTGTGCCTACCACGCCATCGAGGACACCGCCGTGCTCTTCAACGCCCGGCCGGTCGGCGATCCCGCCGAGGTGGTCACCCTGTTCGGCGAGGCGTACTGATCGCCGGTCCCGCCGTGGCCCTCCGGTGTCCCGCCCCCGGCGGTGCCGGGTCGGCCACGACGACCCGCGCCTGACCCGGTCACGACCCCTCGCCACGGGACAGGGGGCTGCGCCCCGCCCGGGACCCGGCGATGCGGGCGCTTCGCCGTGCCTGCTCCCGCCGCCCCGGCGGCGCCGGCGGGAGCTCCGGGCTCGGGCGACCCGCCCGGGCCTGGACCACCGGAGGCCCGTTGTCGGCCAGGGACCGTGCGCCGGCCGCCCCGGCTGGGCGAGGCCGGCTCCAGGGGGCCAGGATGGGGTCGAGCGCCCCCGACCCCATCACGGAGATCACCATGCAGATCACCAGAACCCCTGCGGAGACCATGGCCGGGCCGAGCGCGTGGTTCACCGGCGCGGTCCACCTGGACCCGATCGCCACACCCGCGGGGCCGTCGCGCCTGCAGGCGAGCAACGTCCACTTCGCCCCGGGCGCCCGCACGGCGTGGCACACCCACCCCAGGGGCCAGACCCTCCACGTCACCGAGGGCATCTGTCTCACCCAACGCCGCGGCGGGCCCGTCGAGATCGTCCGTCCCGGCGAGCGTGTCACCGTCGAGCCCGGCGAGGACCACTGGCACGGCGCCGCCCCCGACCGCTTCATGAGCCACCTGGCGCTCCAGGACGTGGACGACCAGGGCAGCGGCGTCACCTGGGGCGAGCACGTGAGCGACGAGGAGTACCACGCCGCACCGGCCACCCCTCCCGGGCCGTAGGGGACCGGACGACGCTCCCGGCCCGCCTGGGTGGCCACCCGGTCGTCGGGTGGCTGATCCGAGAGGCGCGGCCGACCGGGACACCGCGCCGCACCAGGCCGGCGGGGGCGTGGCTACCGGGGAGCACCCGGGGCCGGCCCCGCGTGGGCGCCGCCACCGGGAACGGCGGGACAAGGGCGTACCAGGACGGCGAGGGGAGCCGCCCCATCCAGGGACCAGGCCAGGACCGCACCGTCGGTCGGGCTCCCGGGGAAGCCCGGCCGGGGCTGGCGGCGCGACCGGCCCCGGCCCGCCTCCCGGCTACGAACGGACCACCACCACGCCCCGCATGGTGTCGGCGTGGACGGTGCACTCGTAGTGGTAGACGCCAGGGGTGGTGAAGGTGTGGTAGTAGGTGCCCGCGGTCTTGGTCTCGCTGTGGAAGTGGGCGAAGGTCACGTTGTGCGGCACGCCGGGGTCCTGCCAGATCCACTCGATGGTCTGGCCCGCCCTGATCGTCACCTTGGCGGGGCCGAAGCTGAAGTGGTGCAGCACCACCGCCACGGTGGCATGGGGAGGGTGAGGCGGGTTTGCCTGGACCTTCATGCCGGCGGGGACGTTGTAGCCGTAGGCGCACGCAGAGGTGAGAAGGCCCAGCGCCAGCGTGCTGATGAGCAGTCGGAACATCTTCGCCACGGGTCCCATGCTTAGCGGCACCACCTCCCGGAGCCAAAACCAGCCCCGGTCCACCGGCCCCGCACCCCCGGGCGCCGCCTCACGGGCTGGCGGGCTGGCGTTCCCTGGTCTCCAGCCATCGCCCGAGCCCAGCGGCGTTGGAGTGGACGCCGTTCAGCACCTCCAGCTTGTCCCGCATCACCGGGTCGATGCCCCGGAGCTGGTCTCCGAACCGGTCCGCCAGGGCGGGGGCGATGTCCTGGCCCTCCCGCCAGGCCGTCTCGGCGACCGCGGCCCAGTCGCGCAGGGTCCCCTCCGCCTCGGCCAGCAGCTCGGCCGGGGACCCGAGCAGGCCGTAGTGGGCGAGGGCCACGGCGGTGGGCGACCGGTCGGCGAACCGACGGAGCGAGCCCACGGCCAGGTCCAGGTCGAAGTCGGGCGGGGGGACCGCGGGGCGGAGCACGCCGGCGTCGGGCAGGCGGACGCCGACCGCGTCGCCGGCGAAGAGGATCCCGGACCGGGAATCGTGCAGCCCGAGGTGGTGCTTGGCGTGTCCGGGCGAGTCGATGGCGGTGAGGACCCGACCCTGCCCGACCTCGATGTCCTCGCCGTCGGCCAGCACCTGCAGCCGCTCCGCCGCCGTCGGCTCCAGGCGGCCGTAGAGCGAGTCGAGGAGGTCACCATAGACCCGGGCGGCGGACTGGATCAGCCGGCGAGGGTCCGCCAGGTGACGGGCCCCGTTCTGGTGCACGTACACGGTGGCCCGGGGGAACGCCCGGGCGATGTCGCCCACGCCACCGGCGTGGTCCAGGTGGATGTGGGTGACGGCAATCCCGGCCAGGTCCTCGGCACCCACACCGGCCTCGGCCAGGCCCGCCAGCAGCGCCGGCACCGAGCTCTGGCTCCCGGTCTCGACCAGCACCGGCGAGGGGCCCTCCACCAGGTACCCCGCCGTCATGCGCTCCCACCCCCCGAGGAGGGTGTCGAGCTCGACCACGCCGTCACCGACACGGGTAGGCACGCGTCGACGCTACCGGCTCACCCTCCGAGGCGGCGCCCGGGGTCGGGGACCCCGCCCCCCCTGGCTAGGCGAGGGCCACCAGCTCCGAGAGGTCCTCCCGCCACCGGTCGATGGTGAGGTCCGGGAGGAGCAGGACCCGATCCGGGGCAAGCGCCCGCACGAAGGCCACGTCGTGGCTCACCAGGACCATGGCCCCCGGCCAGGCCGCCAACGAGGCCCCCACCGCGTCGCGGGCCTGGGGGTCCAGGTTGTTGGTGGGCTCGTCGAGGAGCAGGACGTTGTGGCGGCCCGCCACCAGCTGGGCAAGGGCCAGCTTGGTCTTCTCCCCGCCGGAGAGGGTGCCGGCGTCCTGGCCGGCCACCCCCCCGGTGAGGCCCAGCATCCCCAGCAGGGCCCGCAGGTCGGTGTCCGGGGCGTCGGAGCGCTCCCGGAGATGGGGGAGGACGGCCCGGCCGGGGGTGATGCCCTCGTGCTCCTGGGCGTAGTAACCGGCCGACGTCCCGAACCCCCACCGCACCGTCCCGGTGTCGGGCGCCACCAGACCGGCCAGGACGCCGAGCAGCGTGGTCTTGCCCGTCCCGTTGAGGCCCATCACGAGGAGCCGCTCCTCCCGCCCCAGGTCGAACGACAACCCCTCGAACAGCGCCCCGGCACCGAAGCCCTTGGCCAGCCCCGATACCTCGAGCACCACCCTCCCGGCCCGGGGCGGCGGGGGGAAGCGCACGACGGTGGCCCTGGTCCGGGCGGGCCCCTCGGGCTGGTCATCCCGCAGCCGCTCCACCCGACGGTCGAGGGTCTTGGCCTTGCGGGCCCGCTTGGCGGTCTGATGGCGCATGCTGTCCGCCAGGGTTCCGAGCCGGTTGATCTCCGCCTGCCGGCGTTGGGCGATCCTGGCCTGGCGCTCCTCGTCGGCACGGCGCGCCCGCCGGTACTGGGTGTAGGTGCCCCGGTACTCGACCAGGTGCCCTGCCTCCCCGGCCCGATCCAGGTGCAGCACCCGGGTGATGGCCTCGTCGAGGAGCTCCAGATCGTGGCTGACCACGACGAGGGCCCCCCGGTAGGCACGGAGGAACCCCATCAGCCAGGACTTGGCGTCGGTGTCGAGATGGTTGGTCGGCTCGTCGAGCAGCAGGAGGTCGCTCCCGGCGAAGAGGATCCGGCCCAGCTCCACCCGCCGTCGCTCACCCCCCGACAGGGTGGCGAGGGACAGCCGGGCCCGGCCGGCATCGAGGCCGAGGCCGGCCAGGATGCGGCTCCCCTCGGCCTCCGCCCGGTACCCGTCCGCCGCCGCGAAGGCCTCCTCGGCACGACCGAAGCGGGCCAGGGTCGCCTCCGAGGGGTCCTCCTCCATCCGCTGGCGCAGCACCTCGAGCCTGGTGGCGACCTGGTCCAGCTCCCGCCCCGAGAGCACCCTGGCCAGGGCGGTGGTGTCCTCGTCCCGCCGGCGGGGCTCCTGGGGCAGGTAGCCCACCCCGCCGCGCCGCACCAGCTCCCCGGCCACCGCCGGGTCCTCACCGGCCAGCACCCGGAGCAGGCTCGTCTTCCCCGCGCCGTTCCGCCCCACGAGGCCCACCTTGTCCCCGGCGGCCACGGCGAAGGAGGCGTCGGCCACCACGGTCTGGCCCCCGACCTCGACGTGCAGGTCCCGCACCGACAACACGACGGCCCAGGCTAGGCACCGACCGGCCCCCGACCGCCGGTCCCCGCCGCCCGTGACGGGCGGTCAGGCGGTGAGGTCGATCACCACCTTGACGTCCCCGTCACGGCGGTCGAGGGCCTCGGCCCACCGCGCCACGGGGACCCGGCGGCTCACCAGCCCCTCCAGCCAGGACCGGTCCGCCCCGGCCAGGGCCTTGGCCCCCGCCTGATAATGGCGGCGGTTGGCGTTCACCGACCCCACCACGGCCTCGTTCTCGAGCACCATGGCCCGGTTGAGCCCCCCGGCGTCCACCGAGAGCCCCCGGCCGCCCGAGGACACACCCGTCAGGCAGGCCACGCCCCCGGGTGCCAGGTGCTCCATCGCGTCAAAGACCACCCGGCCCGCGCCGGTGCACTCGATCAGCACGTCGGCGCTCACGCCCATGTCCCCCACCGAGCCGGTGTGGTAGCGGGCACCGAGGGCGGCCACCAGGTCGGGTTTGGGGCCCGAGGTCACCCGGTCCAGGACGTGGACCTCCAGGCCGCGCTGGACCCCGAGCAGGGCGGCGAGGAGGCCGATCGGCCCGGCACCGGTCACCACCCCCACCCGGGGCTCCCACTGGGCCCGCCCACCGATCGCCTCCGCCTGTTCCCAGGCCTTGGCCACCACGCTCGCCGGCTCCAGGAGCACGCCGAGGGTGCCGAGCTCCGGTGCCACCGGGACGAGGAAGTCCGGGTCGATGCGGTAGCGTTCGGAGCAGTAGCCGTCGTGGCTCTTGATGCCCCGCTCGGTGTACCTGCCGTTGCGGCAGAAGTCCCACTCCCCCACGGCGCAGCTCGGACAGGGCACCGGGTCAGGGCGCCGCACGATCCCCACGACCAGGTCCCCGGGCGCCACCGACGCCCCCGACGGGGCCTCGGCCACCCTGCCCAGGGACTCGTGCCCGATGATGAGGCGCTGGCGACCCGGCGGCGCCCACCCGTACCTCCCGCCCAGGATCTCGGCGTCGGTCCCGCACACCCCGATGGCCAGGGTGTCGACCACGACCGGGCCGTCGGCCTCGGGCGGCTCCTCCACGTCGTCCAGGCGGGCCGAGCCAGCCTGCCCGGGAACCACCGTGACCGCCTTCACGCCACCAGCCTCCTCACGGTTCCCTGCCCGGGGACCCCACCATCGCCGTCAGTCCCCCGCCCGGCCGACCTGGTCCGGGTCCTTAGGGCCGCGCCGCCGCGTCTCGGCCGGCCCCCCCGCCTCGACGAGGTTGCTGGCCGTCACGACCAGGCCCACGTGGGAGAAGGCCTGGGGGAAGTTCCCCACCTGACGACCGGCGACGGCGTCGTACTCCTCGGCCAGCAGGCCGACATCGTTGCGCAACCCGAGGAGGCGCTCGAACAGCTCCCGCGCCTCCTCGTGGCGGCCCGCCAGGGCCAGGACGTCGGCCAGCCAGAACGAGCAGGCGAGGAACGCCCCCTCCCGCCCCTCCAGGCCGTCGACGTCGCCCGACGACTCGGCCTGGTAGCGAAGCACCAGGCCATTGCTCATCAGCCCCGACCGGATGGCCTCCACGGTGGCCACCACCCGCTGATCGTCGACGGGGAGGAACCCCACCAGGGGCATCATGAGCAGGCTGGCGTCCAGGCGCTCGGCCCCGTAGTACTGGGTGAAGGCCTGGCGGTCGGCGTTCCACCCCTTGGCGCACACCTCGTCGTGGATCTCCTGGCGGGCGGCCCGCCAGCGGTCCACCGGCCCCTCCAGGCCGAGCTCCTCCACGCTCCGCACGGCCCGGTCGAGGGCCACCCAGGCCATCACCTTGGAATGGGTGAAATGGCGCCTGGGCCCCCGCACCTCCCACAGGCCCTCGTCAGGCTCCCGCCAGTGCTTGCCCTCGAGGAACTCCACCAGGACCCGCTGCAGCGCCCACGCCGACGGGTCGGGGTCGATCCCCACCACCCGGGCCTGGTAGAGGGCGTCCATGACCTCGCCGTAGACGTCGAGCTGGTACTGGCCGGCCGCCCCGTTGCCCACCCGCACCGGCTGGGAACCCTCATAGCCGGGGAGCCAGTCCAGCACCCGCTCGTCGAGTCGACGCTCCCCGGCGGGGCCGTACATGATCTGGAGCTTGGCGGGGTCCCCGGCCACCGCCCGCAGCAGCCAGTCCCGCCAGGCCGCCGCCTCGTGGTGGTAGCCGGCGTGCATCAGCGCCTGCAGGGTGAGGGTGGCGTCCCGCAGCCAGCAGTACCGGTAGTCCCAGTTGCGTCCCCCGCCGAGGGTCTCGGGCAGGGACGTGGTGGAGGCGGCGACGATCCCACCGGTGGGGGCGTAGGTGAGCGCCTTGAGCGTGAGCAGGGAGCGGAGCACGGGCTCCCGCCACTCGCCCTCGAAGGTGCACGCCTCCGACCACCGCCGCCTCCACCGCTCGGTGTCGGCGAGCACGAACCCGCAGTCGATCGGCCGGGGAGGGCTCAGGTGGCTGGGCTGGTAGACGAGCAGGAAGGGGATGCTCTGGCCCTCCTCCGCAACGAACTCCGCGACGGTCGACATCCCCTCGCCCGAGGTGGGGACGTGGGACCAGAGGTAGACGGCGTCTGGTCCGGCGACCATCCGCAGCATGCCGTCCAGGCGGCTGACCCAGGGGACGATCGACCCGTAGTCGAAGCGCACCACCAGGTCCATGCGCATGGGCACCCGGCCCCGGACACCCTCGACCAGGCGGGACACCTCCGGCCAGCGCTCCCGGACCGGCATGCAGTCCACCACCCGGACCGTGCCCTCTGGCGTGTCGAACTCGGTCTCGAGGACCATGGTGCCGTCCCGGTAGCGTCGCCGGCAGGCCGTGACCTCCCCCGCCGGCGCCAGGCGCCAGTACCCGTGCTCCTCGCCCCCGAGCAGCCGGGCGAGGCAGGCGGCCGAGTCGAACCTGGGGAGGCAGGCCCAGTCGATCGAGCCGTCCCGGCCCACCAGGGCGGCGGTATGGGTGTCGCCGATGATCGCGTAGTCCTCGATGCGCATGTGTCCCGATTGTCGACCGCCCGAGCCTGTCGCCGCAGCGTAACCGCCCCGGCCACCCGCCTAGCCGCTGACGCAGGCCCCCGTGCCCGGTGAGGAGGGATGCGCCTCGGCCTGGGCCACCCTGGCGGCGACCTGGGGCGAGGCCAGCGCATAGCCCAGGTGGGGGTTGGAGACGGACTTGGAGAACACCACCCCGATCACCCGGCCACCGGTGCCCACCAGCGGTCCACCCGAGTTCCCGGGGCGCACGACGGCCTGGATGGCGTAGATGGGCCTGGTGGTGGTGCCCTGCCCGTAGATGTTGGGGGCCTGGGCCTGCAGCAGCTGGATCACCCCGGCGGGCACGGCGGTGAAGGGGCCGCCCTCGGGGTAGCCGAGCACCGTGCCCTGGGCGCCACGGGGCACCGTCGAGGTGTCGAGCGGGAGCGGCGGTTCGTTCAGGTTGGTGGTCCGCAGCACCGCCAGGTCGAAGTTCGGGTCGAAGTAGATGGCCTGGGCCGCGTGACGGACGCCCTGGCGATCGATGATGACCGGGTTGGGGATCCCCGCCACCACGTGGGCGTTGGTCACCACCAGGTCGTGGGCCACCACGAAGCCCGACCCCTCCTGGATCTGCCCGCAGCCCGCCCCCACCACCTCGGCCATGGAGGGCCCGGCGACCCGCACCGCCTGCTGGACGGTGGGCCCCGAGGCGGTGATCACCGGGCCGGCCGTGGCGGGCCCCAGCCCGGCGAAGACCTGGGGGAGGCCCGAGGTGTTGACGAAGCTGCGGACGCGGTTGAACAGCGAGGGAGCGGAGGGCAACACGGCGTCCATGGTGCGAAGGATCCGGGAGTTGGTGATGCCCGCCGCCAGGGTCTGGGAGGGACCCTGCACCAGGATGAGCGCCACCAGCCAGCTGGCCAGCATGCTCGCCACCACCGCCACCGCCAGGCCGAGGCCGGAGTCGAGGACGGCCAGGTGGATGCGTCGCAGGATCCGCCACAGCCGGCCCCCCACGGCGCGTCCCAGCCCCCCGAGCACCAGGGCGGCCCCGAACACCACGACGAGGGTGACCACCGCCTTGGTCACCTCATGGGTCACGTGGCTCACCGCCAGTGGCGCCAGGGCGGCGCCGACGACCAGGCCGAGCCAGAAGCCGCCGTAGGAGAGGACCTGCATGGCCGCACCCAGGCGGAACCCCCGCACCGCGGCGAGGATGGCCAACACGATCAGGATCGCGTCGACCCAGTCGAACCCACCAACCCCCACGACAAGGAGCATCAGGCGAAGGAGGTTAGAGCCTGGCGGCGGGTTCCGGGCGACGGGCGGGTCTGGCTAGCGTCAGGGCCGTGGCGCGCCTGGTGCTCTGGGACATCGACGGGACGCTAGTGCGCACCGGCGACATCGGCTCGGAGGTCTTCGACCGCGCCCTTGAGGCCGTCCTGGGCCGTGCCCCGGGCCGGCGGATCCGGATGGGGGGCAAGACCGACCCCCAGATCGTCGCGGAGTACCTGGCCCTCATGGGGGTCGACGGCGCCGACCATCACCTGCCGGCGGTCCTGGCCAACCTGGAGGCCCAGCTGTCGTCTGCGGCCCACCTGATCGCCCAACGGGGCCACCCCCTGCCCGGGGTGCGGGAGGTCCTGGCCAGGGTGGCCAGCGGGGAGGGGGTCCTGCAGTCGGTCCTCACCGGCAACATCGCCCCGAACGCGGTGGTGAAGCTGGCGGCCTTCGGCCTCGACGCCTGGCTGGACCTCGAGGTCGGCGCCTACGGGAGCGACCACGCCGACCGCCGCGCCCTGGTGCCGGTGGCCCTGGAGCGGGTCCGGCGGCTGCGGGGGGTCACGCCGTCCCCCGAGGAGGTCTGGGTGGTCGGCGACACGGCCGCGGACCTGGCCTGCGCCCGCGCCGGCGGCGTCCGGTGCCTGCTGGTCGGGACGGGGCGGACACCGGTGGGAGACCTGGCGGCGCTCGGCGCGGACGCCACCCTCCCGGATCTGGCCGACGTCGAGGCGGTGGCCGAGCTGCTCGCCGGCTGACCTGCCGGGGGTCCGGCAAGGTGGGGCGGCCCGGGCGATAGGGTTGGTAGACGCGTGGGTGCGGAGCTGAAGATCGAGGGTCCCCTCATCCTGGTGTCCAATCGTGGACCTGTGGAGTACACCCTCGAGGAGGACGGCAGCCTCGGCGTCAGCCGGGGCGCTGGCGGGCTGGTGACAGCGCTGAGCGGGCTGACCGCCAAGCTGGGGGGAGAGTGCGTCTGGGTGTGCTCGGCCATGAGCGAGGGCGACGTCCAGGTCGCCAGGGACCGCGGCGACCAGCGCCTCAGGGTGGAGGAGGAGGGCCACCCCCGCCAGATCCGCATGGTCGTGTCCGAGCCCGAGGCCTACCAGCGCTTCTACTCGGTCATCGCCAACCCGCTGCTC
>DASQQH010000611.1:0-7903 GCA_035643555.1 Acidimicrobiales bacterium
GGCCCGGCTGGTGGTCGACCTGGGCGAGGTCTTCGGCGGTGACGACGGCCTCCCGCGAATCAGGGCCAGCCTGGACGGCTCTCCGAGGGCCGTCTTCCTCACCCTGGTGCGTGCCTGCAGCCGGGTCATCAGGGCCCGCTACGGGCTGGGCCCCCAGGCGTAGGCTCTCCGGACGCCGGGGCGCCGCCGTCTGGGACGCCGGGGCCCCGGCGTCGTGCTGGTACTGCACGACTGCGGGCCATGAGCGCCCGAGGGGCCCAGGATGGGTGGGTGGCCGGATCGTTCCGGGACCGGTCGGCGCGACGGAGGCAGGCGGCAGGGCCTTCCCTGCGGGTGCGGGCCAGAGAGGAGCACGACATGACGTCGCTCGAGCGGGTTGCCTTGGTGACCGGCGCCGGATCAGGGATCGGCCGGGCGGTGGCCAGCGAGCTGGGCGGGGAAGGGTTCGCTCTGGTGCTGGTGGGTCGACGGCGCCAGGCCCTCGAGGAGACCGCCGAACAGGTCGTCGCACCAGGGGTTCAGGTCGTTCCCACCGACGTCCGGGATCCGGCGGCGGTGGCCTCGTTGTTCGGGGGGACGAGGGCTAGATTCGGACGACTGGATCTCCTGTTCAACAACGCGGGCGTGGGGACTCCACCGATCCCCATCGAGGACCTGACCCTGGACCACTGGCGCGCCGCGGTGGACACCAACCTCACGGGCACCTTCCTCTGTGCACAGCAGGCTGTGCGCATCATGAAGGACCAGTCGCCTCAAGGCGGGCGGATCATCAATAACGGCTCGATCTCGGCCTATGCGCCACGACCCAACGCTGCGCCATACACAGCGACCAAGCACGCGGTCACCGGGCTCACCAAGGCCATCGCCCTGGACGGCCGCCGCTACAACATCGCCTGCGGCCAGATCGACATCGGGAACGCGGCGACCGAGCTCACAGCACGGATGGGTGAGGGGGTGCTCCAGCCGGACGGGGTGCGTCGTCCTGAGCCCACGATGGACGTTAACGAGGTCGCCCGGGCGGTTGGGTACATGGCCAGTCTGCCCTTGGATGCAAACGTCCTGTTCCTCACCGTGATGGCCACCAAGATGCCCTTTGTCGGACGTGGCTGATGCCACGCCCCTGGCCTCTCCGGTCCCACGATGTGGTCACCGGGGGTAGGAGTGGCCACGGACGGGGGATGGAGTGACTGCGGGCGGTGGGGGTGACCGTGCCGCCTGCACCTGCTGGCAGTCCCCCGAGTGATTTGCCGGACCTGGTCAGGGCCGGAGCGCGCCGATCCCCTCCTGATGCGCCCGGGCGGGCCGACGACGGCCGCAGGGTTGCCCGGTCCGCCGTCAGAGCCCCCCGACCAGCTCGCTGCCAGCGGACCTCACGACCGGTCGTCCTCGCAGGTGCACCCCTCGCAGGGACACCCCTCTTGTGACAGGGGCAGATCAACGGCCAGACGTGACCAGACGGCCTTGCCGACCGGCTGCGGCCGCACTCCCCAATCCTGGCTCAGGGCATCCACAATGGCCATGCCCCGGCCGGAGTCGGCTTCGACTGAGGCAGGCACCGAGGTTGGGCGGTCCTGTGCAGGATCCCGGACGGATACCTCGATCAGCCCGTGGTGGAGGTGCAGCACGACCTTCACGAGGTCGTGGCTGAAGCGCACCGCGTTGGTCACCAGTTCACTCGTGAGCAGCCCCAGGACGGTCCCGGCCTCTTCCCCGATTCCCCAGGATCTAGCGTGGGCCGATACGACCTGACGGGCGGCCCGAACGTTCTCCGGGTGACTTGGGAGATCGAAGGTGGCTTGCCGGCACATCGTTCTCACTTTCTCCCTTCCTGCGTACCCTAGCCCCTCGTTGGCCGACGAACCAGAGCAGGAAACCCACGGTCCGGGCAGGGCTGATGTCGACCGGGGCTTGGCACCCGCCCTGGTGGTGGGCAGGCGCTCGCCCAGTGCCTGCCCCTCCCGTGTACGGGGCGTTGTCGTCGATGGCATGCCCGACTAACCGGTGGTCCAACCCGGGCGACCGTAGTCACGAACGGGGAGGGAGGTGGCGACCATAGCTGGCGAGGGGCCGCTGCGGGACGGGGGTGACGGACAGCCCGCGTCAATGCCAGCTGTTGTCGAGGAGGCCCGGCAGGTCGCCCCCGGGTTGACCGCCATCCGGGGACGACCGGCGGAGGTACGACTCGCCCGCCAACGGCGGAGAGGTGTCAACTTCCGGGCGGCTTTGGCCGTGGAGGAGGCAACGCGGCTGTGCATGGAGGCCGCGGGCCTCCGGGCGGTGGGAGCCAGGCGCCGGGCGCCCGCCCGAACCTGGATACAAGCCCCGCCCGGGGTGGGCAGGCCCGGTGGCACGGTCCCCGACCGGGTCAGGGTCTCGGCACAACCTCCGGGCGGCGGTCCGCCGGTGGAGCAGACGCCGTCCCAGGTGTCGGCCCCGGATGCCGACGTGGCGCTGGGATCCGGAGGGCCTCCGGTACCCGGGTCCGCGGAGTTCCCCGGGGCGAGTTCCGGGCGCGCCTGCTCCTCGCTGGGGTTCGACCTGACGGGGGTGGTGGACGATCGTGTGGTCACCGCCCGCTGGGAGGGCGGCCGGCTGGTGTCGGATCCGCTGCTCGTCGAACGGGCCCGGCTGGTGGTCGACCTGGGCGAGGTCTTCGGCGGTGACGACGGCCTCCCGCGAATCAGGGCCAGCCTGGACGGCTCTCCGAGGGCCGTCTTCCTCACCCTGGTGCAGGAGGGGGTTGTCGCTGTCGACGGTGAGGGGCAGATCGTCGCGTCGATGCCGGTCATCCCCGGATCATCTTGGGTTCGGAGCCTGGAGGCTTGGCCCTGGACACTCGTCGCTGTCTCGCCAGCGGAACCTGGTTACTGAGGCGCTGGCTCTGGCGCGAGTCCCTGGCAGGATGGGATCAGCGGTGGCCGGCTGCGCCGCACGCCAGACATCTCCAGGCATCGCGGGTGTGGAACGGGCCAGGCAGAACCCGGGAGGACCTGCATTTGGGACACGCCGTGGGTATAGGCCGTTGGGATGGTCGACACGGGCGGTTCCGCGCTTCAGCCAGCGAACCCCTCGGCCCGCGCACTGGGCAGGGCGGCGCCTCGCTGCTGGCCGAGGTGAGAACATGGCGTTGGTCAGGTCCGGGCAATGGGTGCTCGCTCCTCCCGTCGGAGGTGTACCGGACGGACGTCCATGAGATCGTCTCCTTGGCGGTCACAGGTGGCGATGTCTTCGTGTCGACCATGGGGGCCCGTTATCGTCACCGTCCCGTGTTCCCCTCGACATGGTTGGGGCAGCGGGGTGTGCCGATCGGCGTCGGCATAGGCGCGGAGGTGGCTGAGTGATCGACGGAGGATGCGAGACACCTGTATCTGGCTGGTCCCAATCAGATCAGCTATGTCCGCCTGGGTGCGCTCCTCGAAGAACCGTAGGTACAGCACCATGCGTTGGCGGTCGGAGAGTTTGGCGATCGCCGAGCCCAGTGCCGCGCGCTCCTCGATCTCGCTCGATTGCGAGTCCTCCTGGCACAACTGCTCCAGGGGGTCGACACCTTCGGTGCAGTCGGTGTCCGCGTTGTCGAGGGAGGCGATGTATCGGGCCCGGGAGGCCTGGAGTGCCGCCGAGACCTCGGTGGTGGTGAGACCCGCTTCACGCGCAAGCTCGGAGCTCGTCGGCGCACGCCCGTGCGCTCCGGTGAAGGTCGAGATGACCGCCTCCACGTCGATCGACATCTCCTGGAGACGCCTTGGAGGTCGCACTGCCCAGCCCTTGTCCCTTAGGTGTCGCTTGAGCTCGCCGACGATGAGAACCGTGGCGTAGGTGGAAAATTCGACCCCGCGTTCAGGGTCGAAGCGGTCAACTGCCTTGATAAGGGCGAGGGAGGCCACTTGCACCAGGTCCTCCGGGGGATATCGGCGGTGGGTGAACCTGCAAACGAGGCGTCTGGCAAGGCTGAGGTGGGCCTCGACCAAGTCGCGGCGCAGTTCGGGATCTCGTGTGACCGAGAACGTCGCCAACTTGTGATGCGTGTCTTCTCCGCCCACCGTGGGCTGCCTTTCGACCGAGGAGGGGGGCCCGGGCTGGGATGAGCCACTCCTCCATAACTGGTACGCCCGTCCACCCGGTCGTGAGGACGATCCCGGGGTCCAGGGGGTCGGGGTCTGCTGCACGGATCGCCTTGGGTCGGTGGTGAGGGACGTGGAACACGTGCCAGGGCGTCAACGGGCTCATCGGCGGATGCTGGGTGCCCCGGTAACCAGCAGAGTGCGGACGCTCCGCCGAAGGGCCAGGGCGGCGCCAGCACCCGTTAGCTGACTCGTCAGCGTGGATGGTCGCCCAACAAAGCGTCCGGCGATAGGGGTGGACGTCCGCCCAGGGCGGCCGAGTCTGATCCCGCCATCGCCACGAGCAGGTGATGCTCCTGCCCGGCAGTCCGCCGTTGCTGTCGCGCCAGGATCATGGCCCCCCCAAGCCTGTCTTGCCTCAATGACCCTTCCGACGGGCAGTCTATAGAAGACCGCCGACCAGCGCAGGCCGGAACGCCC
Source organism: Acidimicrobiales bacterium (assembly GCA_035643555.1). Taxonomy (GTDB): domain Bacteria; phylum Actinomycetota; class Acidimicrobiia; order Acidimicrobiales; family JAJPHD01; genus DASQQH01. The sequence continues at coordinate 4,542 of DASQQH010000611.1, forward strand.
CCGCGGTACGCAGCGTTGGACGCCTGGACGGCCAGGGGACATGACTCCATGACGGTCGCCCTCGTCGTACGCTCGGTCGGTCGGGCCGCTCCGGCGATGTCGCGGGAGCGCGTTGGAGAAGATGTTGTCCCACCCCGCTCGTGGCCCTCTATCCCGGACCTCGAGGGACCGTCGACCATAGCTGCTGCCCGGTTGCTCCCGCGCCCCAAGCTGGTCTTCTTCGGAGCACAGGGGTGGGCTCGGGGGCTGGGGTTCAGCTCCAGCCACCAACGATCTCCAGCGCCGGAGCGCACAATGGGCGTAGGGCATCTGCGGAGGGCGACGACACAAGTTGGAGCGCCCGCTCGCGTCCCGGGCTCCGAGCTTGGCGCCCCGGGACCCGTCCCGGGGCGCCGGGGAACGCACGGTTAGTGCGGAATGCCGAACCTCGACCCTCGGCACGGCCAGTGAATCGGTCGAGCGTCTAGTGGTGCGTCGTCCTACTGCGAGGGACTGGGACGCAGGAGCTCTTGAGCCAGCGCTGTGCTCGCTCGCCTTTGGGCTGCTGGGGGGCCTCGATGATCGGGTCTAGCCGTGTCGCCGGCCGAGCCATGCCGCTCAGCGTCGGCGCTGGTTTGGCGGTCGTGGTCCGGCGGGGAGCGCACGGCAGACGGCACCCCAGCATCGTGGGGGATCGGCCCTTTGGCACCGCAGTCGTTGGCATCGGAGCAGGCGTGGGTGACGAGGCAGCGGGACCGGGGAGCCGGTCCTGGCCGGGATATCTAGGTATTCGAGTGGCCAGCGGTGTGATCCTAGCGGTGGGTGCCGGCCCGCGTAAAAGGTACCCCGACGATGTCACGTTGGGACGGGCTCGGCGGGTGCCTCCTCGCTCTGTTCCAAGCCGTCGGGGGGCAGATCGGCGATGTTCATTCCTCGCGGCCCAATCCCTTGCCCACCGTCCGCCCGTCAAAGCTGCGTCCTTCAGGTTTGCATCTGCCAGACACCTCGTTCCTCCCCCTCGGAGGTCATGAGGGACGTCCTCCTCCACCAGCGGGGGCCAGCCCGACGACTCTTTCAAAGAGGAATACAGGTAGCAAATCGTTCCAGCCTCCTACTCGGAACGAGGAACACATTCGAATGACGAGGTCTCCCTATTACTTCTGCCAGGTTCCCGGCTCTGGACCATTCGCCGTCTTTCCCCCGCCACCAGCAGGACAAGTCGGACACCTCTTCGGCGGTAGCACTGGGATCCGTTTCCGATTCTGCCAGGACACCATCGTCGAATTCCATCATCCAAATCGGGTGCTCGGCCTCCCTGACGCCCCGAGCGCCGCGGAGTACCCTCAGCTCACCGCCCTCGACATCGCATTTGACGAAGTCTAGGGGTTGGCCCTTCGGCCAAATATGGTCAACGGGAAGCCCTCGGACCATCACCGGGGCACCTCTCTGGGGAACGGCCGCCGAACTGAGGGCACTGTCCAAGGCACAGTGGAAGGCAATCAGACCAGCGGCGTCGGTGGCGGCGGTGTTCCGGACATCCACGCCGGGCAGTCCCTCCAGAGAGCGAGAAAGACAGTCTGCTACAGCAGGATTGGCTTCCAGAGCGATTTTCATCCCGTTGACGGGCGTTATGTTTGCTGCTAAACGAGTATACCAACCATAGCTGGCCCCGATATCCGGGATCCCCCGTGCGTCAGGAAGAAGGGAGCTCACCACCTGGGTCTCATCGAGCTCGTTAATGTACTTGCCGTAGAGGAGTAGCTGGCGGGCTCCCCAGTCGCTGGTGGACAACATCAAGGGCCCGACATCAGTGTCGGACCAGATCGCTTCGCCGCCCAACGGTGCTGGAGGGATCCGATCGAACAAGGGGCCACTACCGCGCTGCGAATGACGCCATCGAAATCCCGCCTGGATGGCCTTGAGCAGGATCGAAGGATAACCAGCTTCCTGCATTTGCTGAAGTGTAACAGGGAATCCCGTGCGTCATGGAGCGAGTTGCCCGCGTTGGGTCGGGAGTCCACGCCTTCGGCACCGCGCGTGGGCATGTGATGACTGTTCCATAGGAGGCAACAATCCTCGGTCCGGCACCTGATCGAATCGGTGATCTCCCGGTCACCGACTGTCCTACAAGGTCTGGCGGCGCCAGGTCGTAGACGTATAGTCGTGGGAGAACGGGGCTAGGCGGCAGCGGGGGTGTGGTCCATCGGAACCGTCTCGGCCTCAGGAGGGGGACCAGGGGGAGTGCCGTCCCCGAAAGGACGTCCGCCGAGCGTGTCGCGACCATGGGGGGCGAGCCATCCGGACAGCGCGGGGCCATCGGGGACGATTCCGGTGGGATTGATATCCCGATGTACCTCGTAGTAGTGCCGCTTGATATGGTCGAAATCGATCGTATCGCCGAATCCTGGGGTCTGGAAGAGATCCCGGGCGTATGCCCAGAGCACGGGCATCTCGCTCAGCTTGGCCCGGTTGCACTTGAAATGGCCGTGGTAGACGGCGTCGAAACGGACGAGCGTGACAAAGAGGTTGATGTCGACCCCCGTAATCGTGTCGCCGACCAGGTACCTGCGTTGTGCAAGCCGATCGGAGAGCCAATCGAGACGGTCGAATAGCTTGCGGTACGCTCGATCGTAGGCGTGCTGGCTTCCGGCGAAGCCGCATCGGTACACACCATTGTTGATATCTTCGAACACGATCTCGGTCAGTTCGGACATCTCGCTCCGGTGGGCGTCGGGGTAGAGGTCTGGGGCTCCTGGCCGATGGAGAGCAGACCACTCTGTCGCCAGATCAGGAGGGATCTGGGCAAAGTCGTTTGTGACAACCTGACCCGTTGGAATGTCCACGATCGCTGGAACGGTGATTCCTCTGTCGTAGTGGGGAAAGCGGGCAAAATAGGCTTCCTGGAGCCGCTCGATGCCGAGGAGGGGATCGCGTCCACCGGGATCGAGGTCGAAGGTCCAACTGCGGGCGTCGTGGGTGGGGCCGGCGATGGCCAAGGAGAGAACGGGCTCGAGGCCAAGGAGACGACGGACAATGACGGCCCGGTTCGCCCACGGACAGGCTCGACTTACGGCCAAGCGATACCGACCGGCCTCAACGGGGTAGCCCTCATGGCCGTCGGCGGTGATCCGGGTGCCAATGTAGTGCTGGTCCCGGGTGAAGTCCCCCTCCGGGCTGACATAGCGTGGCGAACGGGTCTCAGGCGCCATGGCTTACCTCCTCGTGGTCCGACCGGCTCGGGGGCGGGGCCCCGAGTGCTCGTCGTGACCAAGGCTAGGGAGTGGTGGTCGTGGAGACCGCCGCCGTCCGAGCTCCTGGACTATCCGAGAGGCAGGTGCCCGAACGATGGGGAGACGGGGAAAGGTCGTTCTCGCCTGTGAACG
>DASQQH010000612.1:0-2253 GCA_035643555.1 Acidimicrobiales bacterium
CTGGGAGCCATCGCCTCCCGCCGCGCCGACCACATCAGCACCGCCGGAGATGGCCTTCCTGGCCAGCTCCGACAGATCGTCCTCACCCTGGATGACCACCGACTCGATCCCCCGGGTGCGGCACTGTTCGACCAACCGGAAGCGCTGCGCCTTGCCGTCGCCGGCCCTGGGGTTGACCAGCAGCACCGGATGGCGGGCCGGCCCGGCGACAGCAGTGCGCCTTGGATCAGGCACGGCAGAACTGACGACGACCTGGGTGATCGAGAGGGAGCGGCCGATGAGTGGCATCGACAGGAGGAACCGTAGGCACCCGCGCGCTCGGGCGAACATCACGGCCACCGCCTCCTCCCCCACCGTGATCAGCGCGAAGACAGCACCGCCTGTTCACGCGACGACCCGCCAGCTCGCACTCCGGGACAACTCCACGACGAGCATCATGGCCAGGTCTCAAGGGGCACCGGTGACGGCGGTGAACGTCACTGCGACCCAGGCTGCCGCAGGGGTGCGCGCGAGGAGCGCTCCGATCAGGCCACCGGCTGCCGCCTGTGACCTGATCCCCGTTCCTCTCGCGGTGCCGAGACCCTCGCGCGCTGATCCGGACACACTACTGGCGGCAACAACCCCTGACCTCCTGGAGTGAGCGCTCCGGGCCCCGACCGCCGGTCGGCAACCGCCGGCAACGTCGCCGCCGGGGCTCGCGGCCGCTCGGGCCGTCTCTGGGCGGCCGGCCCGTCCGTCACTACCGGAGCGCCCGGGTGGTCGGTGCGGCGGCCGCCCGGTGCTTTCGCCCCCATCTCGCCCCGCCCACCCGGCCTCGTTCCCGCTGGGAGCTGCGAACGCTCGCCGGGCTGTGCGCATCGGGCTCCCACCCCGTCACGGGGGTGGTGGCATCGACCGGGGACCGACCGGCGCAAGGCCCCTCGTTGCCTCGACCGACAGCGGGCCGACGACTCCGACGACCACGGCATTGCCTCCTCCTGACATCACGACCCCACGTCGGACCACCATCGTGGCCACCTCCCTGCAGCACGATCGGGAAGCCTCGAGCCATCAGCACGCTAGGGTTCCGCCCGACCATTCTGGCGGCAGAGTTCGGGCTCCGAGGCCCGGAAATCCACAGAGAGGGGAAGAGCGTGTTCAGGGGATTCAAGAATTTCCTGCTTCGCCGCGACGTCATCGTGGTGGCCGTTGGCCTGATCGTCGCCCTGGCCTTCAGCACACTGGTCAAAGCGTTCACTGACTTCGTGATCAACCCGCTCATCGCCCGAGCGCAAGGGAGCTTCGCCGTGGGTCTCGGGTGGCAGTTGGGGCATCCCGGAAATCCCGCTACGTTCCTCAACATCGGATCGTTCATCTCGGCGGTCATCTATTTCGTCATATTCATGGCCGTGGTCTACTTCGCCATCGTGGTCCCCTACAAGGCCATCTCCGCCCGTCAGGGAAAGGTCGTCTTCGGCGACCCAGCGCCCACCAAGACCTGCCCGGCCTGCCTCTCCGACGACCTGCCCATCGCAGCGAGCAAATGCAAGTATTGCGGCACGAGCCAGCCCGTGAGCGCCGCGTCGCCCGAGTCCGGGTAGCGAGCCTCCCACTGGTCTCCACGGGTCCCTCGGACGAAGAGACGCCGCGACACCAAGGTTACGACGCTCAAGAGTCCACCATGGCCGAGGAGGCACGCGTGACTCATCGCCGGACCCGGCCCGACAACAAGGAGCGTCGTCGTACCGCTTGGCCGCAGAAGCCTCGGCTGGATCAGCCCCCGCGAGAGGCACAGAGAGGCGGCGCCCGGAGGTAACTGGTAGGGGGAACGGCGGTTTCCGATGACGTCCGTCCCCCTGGCCTTGGAGGTGTCCCGGTGAAGGCAGGATTGCCCGCTGCGCCCGGACAACCAGGAGGTCTGCGACCAGACGCCTCCGATGTCTCGCCGTCGACACTTCCCCATCCCCTGTCGCCCCGGGGGCTCTGAGGCTGAATGTGACCTGGGTCGATGAGGACCGCAGGAATCGGGGTGCGCGCCAGAGGATGCCCCTTGTCAACGTGGGAGGGCTCGACTACTCTCTGTGTTGGCTGGGGGAACCGGCTGTGCGGGACAGTCGAGATGGAGGGGGTAGTCCCGATGGGGCGGGGATTTGTTGTGGCGGTGGTGGGCCTGGTCGGCGCGTATTCAGGCCACGCCGGTTCTTGCCGGTAGATCTCCAGGGGGGGAATCGGTGCAAACCCTGGACACACTACGGCAGAGGCGCTGGTACGCGC
>DASQQH010000613.1:0-10539 GCA_035643555.1 Acidimicrobiales bacterium
GGGCCAGACGACCGTGTCGGGGCGGGGACGGCCAGACCTGCGCACCCCCTGCCTGGCGGCCAGCTGGGGGGCCTTGCTCCACAACCCCGTGTATCGGCCCGCTATGAGCACCTCACCTTACCGACCGTGCTCGCCGCGCAGCAGCATTCCGACCCCGTACCAGCCCCAGTAGACCCGGTGGTGAGCGATTAGTCCGTCGCGGAGGTCCATGACCTCGACGAGGTCCATCTGATCGCCCCCCGGCGCTTCGCGGGGGTACTCCCAGGTCACCCGCCGGCCATCGGTGAGATAGCCAGTCCGGAACCTCCCACGCTGCGGCGGCTGATGGGGGAAGACCCCGTCCCCGACGAAGCGCCGGAGCTCTTCGCGGCCATGCACCACGCCCTCGGTGGTGCCGAGGAGGTGGCACACGAGCGGGCTCTCCAGCGTGGCGTCGGGATGGTAGAGCGCCATCGACGCGTCGAGGTCCTTGGCGCCGAGGGCCTCGTCCCAGGCCTGGAAGATGTGCTCGATTGCTCCGTTGTCGGCCATCTGCGCCTCCTTGTGCGCTCGTCCTCCGTGTGCTCGCCCCGACGGTACGGCCGGGACGCTTTGCTCTGTGCCTAAACGTGGACGCGCGATAATCGGGTCGTGGTCGACAGCGCCGACGTGCCGAGCCCCCGGGACCGCGACCTGGGACCGGTGGCGGCACTGTTCGGAGATCCTGCCCGCACTGCCATGCTCGCCGCGCTGGCGGGCGGACAGGCGCTGCCGGCCGGCGAGCTGGCGCGCCGAGCCGGCGTGCATCCGTCCACGGCCAGCGCGCACCTGCGCCGCCTTATCGACGGCGGCTTGGTTCGGGTCCGGGCACAAGGCCGACACCGCTACCACGAGCTCTCCGGGCCCCAGGTCGCCGCCGTGCTCGAAGCCTTGGCCCAGCTCGCACCGCCGGCCCCGGTCACCACGTTGCGCCAACACCAGAGCGCTGCCATCTTGAACGAGGCACGGACTTGTTACGACCACCTCGCTGGTCGGTGCGGTGTCGAACTGCGCGACCGCCTCTTGGCCAGCGGCGCGCTGGTGGCCGCCGACGACCGCGACCACGTCTTAACGGCCCGGGGCCGGGACCTCCTCGCCGCGTTGGATCTCGACCCGAGTCGCCTTGAGCGCTCCCGCCGGCTGTTCGCCCGCTCCTGCATCGACTGGACGCACCGCCGGCCGCACCTTGCCGGAGCGCTCGCAGCCGCCGTCACCGAACGCTTCCTCACCCTCGGCTGGCTGACGCGTGCCGGGGACAGGGGCCTCAGGATGCACAGCGAGTACGGCCGCTATCTGGACGAGTGGCTGGCAGGATCGCCGGCAAGTGATGGGCGGGCTGACAATGCAGGTGCCAGAGACCGAGTCTCCCGGTGAACTGGAGGGGCAGGAGTCAGGACGTCGACGACCGTGTGACCGGGCTGTCGTCCTTGTAACACGACGGTCCCGGCCTCGAGATCGCGGCCACGTCGGGGTGCGACACCGAGCAACGGGGGAGTGGGTCCTCCTCGCCGCTGGAGTACCTCCCGGGTTGATCCCGAGACGACCCTCGACGTGGTCGGGCTGGCTGCCTCCGCGACCGCTACCACCGTCACCCGCTGCGGGAGCTCCTCGATAACATCGAAGACCTCGACCGAGCCCTCGCAGCCCCTGCGCTCGGTCGTAGTTGATGCCATCGGCGAGGCCGGGACATCCGCACGATCCGGCGCTGGGTCCACGAGGGTCGGCTCAAGGCCAGAGTGAGCCCGGGCGGCCACCGTCAGGTGGCGCTGTCGAGCCTGCTCGAGGTGCAGCGACCGGGGGGAGAGGGGCTGCTTCGCCCCTGGACTGCCTCGGGAGCTGGTCCGAGACCACCCTCGACTGGGCCGGATGGCAACCCCCGGCCAGTGCCACTGCGACCACCTTGCGGGAGCCGCTCGATGACCTCGACGACGTTCGCCGAGCACTCGACACCCTGCGCCCGACCGTGATCGACGCCATCGTCGAGGGCGGTGCTTCAGAAGAGGGAGACGCCCTGGGCTGGCTGCGATCACTGCCCACTCGACACAGTGACGGGTCCGATGAGCAGGGCACGGGACCGAGCCGCCAGGGTGGGGAGGAAGGGGGTGGATGAGGGCCTCCTCCCCGTCTTGGCCGAGCTTGTGACCCTCGCTACCGACCAGGCCGGCCCCCCAGATCATGGTCGCCACCCACGCCGTCCTCCTCGTCGAGGCCCTTGGTGGGGGGCAACGGTGGTCCGGTAACCCCTCCTGGCCGAACCGATCGACATCGCCGGCCACAGCATCGTCGAAGACCGCCCAGCACTCCCAGCCACCGAGGCGGGAGACGTAGCAGAGCCCGCCGTAAGCAGCCCAGGCCGTCGTTGCGGCGCGCCCGCAACCGGCGTGAACCTGAACAAGGTGATTACGCACTGGCCGGACATGCTGCGGGTGGCCGGTTCCCTGGTCACCAACCAGGTCCGCGCCTAGGAAGCTGGTCGGAAAATCGCTGGTCAGGACACCGAACGGTCCTCGCGATCTGCCTCTGGGCGAACTTGACTGGGGGGCGTGAGAGGAACCACCGAGGCCCAAGGATCGCTGTATGAGGTCGAGGTCGTCTGTGACGACCTGTTGGAGGAGGAAGGCTTCCTCCCCACCCTGGGGCGGGCCAGGGCCTCCCTGTTCACCGACGCCGACTTCGACGCCCTCTATCCCTCGAGGCGGGGCCGGCCCTCCCATCCCCCCTCGGTGCTGGCGGCTTTGCTCCTGGCCCAGTTGTTCTACGGGGTCTCGGACCGGGAGGCCGAGCGGGCCTCCCGGGTCGACCTCTCCTGGAAGGCAGCCCTCGGGCTCACCCTCCACCACCGGGGCATCCCCCATGTGTGCCTGGTGGAGTTCCGGGCCCGCCTGGTGAGAGCGGGCATGGAGGACTGGCTGCATGACCGGTTGCTCCAGGTCGCCAGGCGGGCCGGGGTGATCGGGCACTCCCGGGCGGTGGACTCGACCGGGATCGCCGACTGCGTGGTCACCCAGGACACCGTGAGCCTCATCCGCTCGGCCATCCGGGCCACCCTGGTGCGCCTGGAGAAGGTCGATCCCGCCCTGGGGGAGGCCCTCTGGGGCCGCCTTGCCCGTGGCGACTACCACGAGGCGGGCAAGCCCCAGATCGCCTGGTCCTCTCCCACCGAGCGGGCAGGTCTCATCAACGAGTTGTTCTCCGATGCCACCGCGGTGGCAGAGGCCTGCCGGGGACTCCCCGGTCTTGAGGCCGAGGTGGACCTGGTGGGGATCGTCGCTGCCCAGGACGTAGAGCCCGCAGAGGCAGAGGCCACCTCGGAGGGGACCAGGGTGAAGATCCGCCAGGGGGTGGCCCCCGACCGGGTGATCTCAACGGTCGACCCCGACGCCCGCCACGGGCATCGCTCGAGGCGGGACCGCTACGACGGCTACAAACTGCACCTGAGCGTGGATCTCGACTCGGACCTGTTGGTAGCCGGGCGGGCCACCAGGGCAGGCGACCCCGACGCCGGGGTCGTGGACCACCTCCTCGAGGCCGACCCCCTCCCCGTCGCCGAGGTCATCGGCGACACCCACTACGGGACAGCCACCACCCGGAGGGCACTTTCTCAGGCGGGCATCGACCTCCTCGCCCCCGCCCAGGGATCGAGCGCGCCTTCGGGGATGTTCTCCAAGGACGACTTCGACATCGACCTCGACGCCCAGGCGATCACCTGTCCCGCCGGGCACACCCAAGCGATCCCTCCACCCAGGTCCCCAGGCAAAAGGACCCAGGTTCGCTTCCCCGCCTCGGTCTGTGGGCCCTGTCCCCTCCGGGACCGCTGCACCACCCGCCAGACCGGCCGGATGGTGGAGATAAGCCCCGACGAGCACCTCCTCCTTCCCGCCCGCAAGGCCCGCTGGACCGAGGCCTTCCAGGAGGCCTACCGGCGCCGGGTCCGCATCGAACGCAAGGTCGCCCAGGTCAAGTGCCGAGGGGGGAAGGTCCCCTGGCGGGGTCTGGCCAAGGCCGACGCCTGGCTGAAGCTGCGGATGGCCGCCCTCAACCTCGACCGCTTAGGGCGCCTCCCCGGGGTCCTGGTCTAGCCCTCCCGCCCCTCCCCGGCTCTCCTCGGACCGGGGAGGAACCGAGGATCCACCGCCAAGACCGAAATCTCTGGCCCAAGGCGACGATCGCGTCGGATCGCGACCGGCGGGGTCCTCTCAAGGCCCCTTGCCGACCAGCCAACTAGGACCTGCTGCGGATGTTCGGCCGGGAGGGCCGCTCCACGCCGCGGGGCACCGCGTTCGCCGAGTACGGGCGGATCGCCAAAGCGGAGCACCTGCTGCGGGTGATCGACCCGGTCGACGACACCTGCCGTCGGCAGATGAATCGGCAGCTCACCGTGCAGGAGTCCCGCCACAAGCTGGCCCGGGACGTGTGCCACGGCAAGCGCGCACCATCCACCAGGCGTACCGCGATGGGATGGAGGACCAGCTCGGCGCGCTCGGCCTGGTCCTCAACGCCATCGTGCCTCCGACCTCGCCTGGGACGAGGAGAACCCTCAAGTCCCACTCCCCCGCTCCCGGGGCGGGCCCACCCTGGCCTCGCCCCTCGACCAGGCCCGGTTGTGGGCGTGAGCATCGAACCTCCCCTGCGCGGGGCCACGTGGGGGGTCGCCGAAGGGTTCGTGAGTCGCCTCCCCCCGCTGTCAGGACCGCCGTGGCCACTGACGCGCCAGCCTGGTGGCAGGCCCACCGGCGGGCCGATCACCGGCGACACCCGCGCCAGGTGAGGCCCAGGACGAGGGGCTGTGGCCCCCGGGGAGCCCTCACGGGGAGGCGGCGGGCCGTCGCGTCCGTTCGGGAACCGGCCCTCGTCGGGCGCGAGGACACCCCTGGTCCCGGAAACCACCGTGGCGACCCCGGAGAGAACGCCCTGAGCGGCTCCCGCCAGCAGGATGCCCTGCCCCCGCGACAAGGGAGGTGGTCGAACCATCCGGCGCGCCCGCTTGCCGCCATGATCCGGTCGGCGCCCGTGACAGGCGCCGGATCCCTGGAGGACGACCGGCCGGCGGCGGGGGGACCCGGTCATCCCGGTTCCACCTGTGACGGGTAGACGCTGTTCAACCCGACTGGCAGGGTCCCGTTGATGGAAACCAACGGGACCCTTGCCGGGGCGCGACGCCAGGGATGATACGGTCCGAGAACTGGTTGCGTGGGTTTCTTCGCTGAGGCCGTGGCCAGTCCCATATCGGGTGGGGAAGGTCCTGTCAGAGGGGGTCGATTCCATGAGCAACGTGGATACACATCGAAGCGCGCACGAAGCGTTCAATCGTCGGGACTGGGGAGGGGTGGTCGAGCACTTCTCGGCAGATGCCGAGTACACCGACCAGGCACGGGGCGTCACCGTCAAGGGACCGGTGGAGTTTGTCGACTATCTTCAGACGGGATGGATCGCGGCGTTCTCTGACGCAAGGGTTACCGAGACCCGCTACACCGACGGTGGGGATCGTACCGTCACCCAGTTCGTGGGGACGGGGACGAATGACGGTTCATTGGGACCGATGCCCGCCACGGGGAATAAGATGATCGTTCCTTTCTGCGAGATCCTTGAGTACGACGCGATGGGTAGAGTCACCCGGGGAGAACTCTATTACGACCAGGCAAGCCTGCTGAGCCAGCTCGGGCATTTGCCACCCTTGAGCGGCTGAGGTCGTAGCGGAAGGTCGCCGCGCCAAGGATGGTGGTTGGGGGCCTCGATGTCCACGGCTGAGCGGGGAAAGGCGTCCCATGGTCCGGTGGCCTCGCGGGCCAGAAGGTGGGACATCCCATCTCGAGAGGACCGCGGTCGGGACCGACCAGGCCATGTTCGGGCGCCTTCGGCTCTCGCCTGCCACACGTGTCCCCGCTGTCCGCAACGGCGTCCCCCGGTCACCGTTGCGTGACGGCGGCCACCCACCTGCGCCAAAGGGCGCCCGACCCTCTCGTCGCCGACGTCGGTCCCCGGGTGGCGTGCATGGAGGTGGCGCCATGGCCCCTCCCGGGAGGTGTCGCGGGACCCGTTCCGAACGAGGTGTCGTCCCCGGCGGGGTGCCGCGCGCGCCGTTCCTACCCATTCCAGACCAGTCGGCGCGACGGGGCGGTGGACAAGCCAGGTCCCGGAGGTGCAGGGAGAGGAGGCCGTCGGCGTGTGGCGCGGTGGGCGTAGCGACTGACCGACCGAGTTCACCGGAGTCCCGGCCCCGAGGGTGACCGGTCCCGTCACGCCGGCGGCATCTACGACTCGGTGGCGCCCGTCAGGTCCTCGAGCCAGGCCTGGCTGGCGCGGCTGACGAGGGCCGGCACGGCGAGCTCGTCCAGGAGCTCGCTGGCCGCCCGCATCTCCTCGGCCCGACGCCGGGCGTGACGGTGGGTGCCGTTCTCGATGCGAGCGAGCGTCGAGGCGTCGGCGGCGGTGAGCTCGTCGGAGATGTTGGCCCGCAGCCAGTCCTCGGCTCCCGCGGCACGGGCGGCGGCGAGGGCCTCCACGACCGCCGCGCTGAGCCCCTTGAAGAACACGCTGCGCAGGAGCTTCCTGGTGGCGGCCAGCCCCGGCGGGCCGTCGAGGGCGGTGACCGACGCGCCCAGCGGGGTGAGCAGCGACACCACCATGCCCGCCGCGGCGCCGGAGACCACCATGGGCGTACGCAGGCCGCGGGGAGGCACGGGGGCCATCACGGCCACGTCGGCGAAGGCCCGCCCGGCCTCGTCGCAGATCCGTCCCAGCCGGCGCTTCACCGCCGGGGAGGCGGTGTTGAGGTCCGCCCAGACGGCGTGGGGACCCAGGCCGGGCAGGCCGGCGACCAGGGCCTCCTCGGCGTCGTGGGCGCTGTTGGCGCTCAGCACCAGGTCGACCCCGGTGGCCGCCTCGGCGTCGCTTCGGCAGGCAACGACCCCCTCCGGTGGCTCGACCAGGGGGTCGTAGCCCCTGACCGCGACGCCGGCGGCGACGAGGTCCCGTGCGAGGTGGGCGCCGGCCTCGCCGAGCCCCAGCATCCCGATGCCCAGGTCCGTGTGCTCGCTGGTCACTGCTCGCCTCCTGTTGGTCGGCCCAGGTGCCGTCGAGTTGCGACCTCCTACCGGGATGACCTTACGTCGGACCAGCCCGTCGCCATCATGGGACATTGCATCCCGACCGGAGGGGAGCGGCGTGACCGCATCGAGGCCCGGGGCGCCAGCCCCATGCCGACCTCGTCGGTGGACCGGGACGCCGTGGGTTTCGCCGGGTTCGGTCACAGACCATCGGTCCAGTGCTCCTCGGCGGTTTGCAGGTCCCCAAGGAGCCCCCCTGGCGGTGGCCTGACGGGTCAGGGAGGACGACTACCGGCGGTCGCCCGGGCCACGGGCGGGCAATGCGCGAACGCCTCACGAGCATTGGGGTCATCGCCTTGGCGGTCACCCGCCCGCCCGCCTCCCGCCCTCGGCCCGTTTCGACGCGCTGCTCAGGGCCACACGCTCCACCACAATCCCTGAACGCCGGCTCCCCGGAATCAGCTCGGCTCCAGGTGATTCTTTCCAGCCAGACCATCGTGGTGCCGGTGTCGGTGCGAGAAGGAACCACCCGCATTGGGGCGAAGCCTGGCGAGCGGTGATGACACGTCCGCGTTCTCGGTCGCGGCCGGCGTCAGCCTGGGGGTGCCCCGGGTATCCCGAGCGAGTTGGTGGTCCCGTCACCACCGGGCTAACGTCCGCCCGTGGGCGGCTGGGGCCTACCCGCCGGGAGACGGGACCCGGTGCGAACCGGGGTGTTGCTGCTCGCCCTGACGGTGCTGGCAATGGCCTCCGTCGTCGGCGCCGGGGCGTATGCGGCGCGCCCGATCCGGTCGGCGGACGCGCCCGTTGGCTCCGTGGCCCCGCGCCCTCCGGGGAGTCACGGCGGACAGCCCCCGCCGGGGACCCCGGCCCTGGCTGCGACCGAGGCCACCGCCCGGTCTCCCGGGAACCCCGGAGGAAACGGGTCCGCGGGCTCCGCCGGGGACCCGGCCCTGCGGGGGCGCTGGCGACCCCAGCCAGCCACCCACGGGGAGGCCACCCGGGAGAACGTGCCCGTGATCATGGCCGACGGGACGGTGCTCCGGGTCAATGTCTATTATCCGACCAACCCGTCGACGGGGCAGGCCGCCCCGGGGCCCTTTCCCGTCCTGCTCCAGCAGACCCCCTACGGCAAGGACTCGGTGGGCAACTCCTCCAGCCCCATCAGCGCCCACATTCCCTACCTGGTGGACCGGGGCTACATCGTGGTCCTGGCCGACGTCCGGGGCACCGGTGACTCGGGTGGCACCTGGGGCCTGTTCGATCCCGTCCAGGCCCGGGACGGGGCGACGCTCGTGCGGTGGTCTTCCCGGCTGCCCCACGCCGATGGCCGGGTGGGGCTGTTCGGTGAGTCGTACATGGGCATCAACCAGTTCCTAACCGCCGGCCAGCTGGGTCCGGGCTCCCCGCTCAAGGCCATGTTCCCCGTCATCGCCGGCAACGACCTCTACAAGGACACCGTCACCCAGGGTGGGCTGCTCGACGCGGAGTTCTCCCTCCTCTACCTGAGCCTCACGGCCGGGCTCAACGAGGCCAACCCCCCGGTGGAGCAGGCAGCGGCGGGGAACCCGGACCTGGCCGCCGCGCTGGGCCAACTGGCGATGGTGGAGGCCCAACACAGCGCCGGGCTGTCCTCCTACGACCTCGCCTCCCTCCTCGACGTGGAGACCGGGGGCCGCCAAGCCTACGACGGCACCTATTGGGCCGCCCGCAATCCCCTGAACACGATCCGCCACGTGGTGGCCGACGGCGTGCCCGCATTCCTGGTGGGGGGGTGGCACGACCTGTTCCAGCGGGGGGAGCCCCTCAACTTCGTGGGCCTCCAGAACGCCTGGGACCACCGTCCGGTCACCGCCCCGATGGCCCCGGGGCAGCCCGTCACCTCCCGCTACCAGCTCATGATGGGGCCCTGGTACCACCTGACCGCCGGCCAGGGTGTGGACCTGCCGCGGCTGGAGCTGCGCTGGTTCGACACCTGGCTGCTGGGTGGGCACACGGGCATGGCCCGGATGAAGGACCCCCTCCACCTCTACGAGCTGGGCGCCCACCGGTGGGTGGACGCCCGGTCCTGGCCGCTTGCCCCGACCACCACGCAGCGCCTCTGGCTGGGCCCTGGGCCGTCGGGGAGCGGGGCGGCCTCCACCAACGACGGGACGCTCTCGCCCCGGGCCCCGAGCGCTCCCTCCGGTTCGGACACGGTGGCCTACACCGGGCTGTCCAGCGCCTGCGATCGCCACACCGAACAGTGGAGCATGGGAGCGATCAGCCTGGCCGCGAGCCAGGCCCAGGCGTCCAATCCCTGTGACACCAATGACGTCAGCCTCAGCATGGGTCCCGGTGCTCTCACCTACACCACGGCCCCCTTCTCCTCGGCGAAGGTGCTGGGTGGTCCGATCGACGCCACCCTGTACGCCACGGCCACGACGACCGACACGGCCTGGGTGGCCAGCGTGGAGGAGGTGTCCCCGAACGGCGACTCCCACCCCCTCACCTCCGGGGCGCTCCTCGGCTCGTTCCGGGCGCTGGATCCCTCGACGACCTGGCAAGGAGCCGACGGGGCGCCCATCCTCCCCCAGCACGACTTCACCCGGGCCAGCCAGCACCCGGTGGTCCCCGGGCGGCTCACCCGCTATGACATCCAGGTCTTCCCCACCTTCGCCCTCGTCCCCCCCGGCTGGCGGCTCCGCCTCACCCTGACCACGGCCGACAGCCCACACCTGGCCCCCACGCTGGTCCAGCTTCCCCACCTGGTGGGCGGTGTGTACCAGGTCCAGCGTCACGCCAAAGCGGCCTCATTCCTCAACGTGGCCCTGGCTCTGGCGTCCGCCTTCCCCACCCCCTGTGGGTCGGTGTGCGCCGGATGACCTCGGCCCACACCTGCCCGTGGGCGCCCCGGCGCCGGGCGCCTGACCCGCCCGTCGCAAGCGACCGGAGAAACCAGCAGGGGTGGCCGCGGGCCGGGCCATCCGAGCCCCGATCACCGCCTCGGTGATCACCAGCATGCCCATGTTCCCCCTCTGGGGGGGGAACCGAGACGGTGAGGTTGTTCCGATGAGGGGTGGCCGCAAGACGCCGTTCCAACCGCGACGCATCCCCCCGCTGGGGCGGATGGCGCTGGCCTTGACCGTGGTCCTGGCCGTCGCAGGGGCGTCCACGATGATCGTGGGGAGCGCCTACCACTACTACCCGGGGGGGACGACCGTCTCGGCGGTGTTCCCCACCGCCGGGGAGGGCCTCCTCCAGGGGGCCGAGGTCGACTACCGGGGGGTGCAGGTGGGCCGGGTGCAGGCCATCAACCTGGCCGGGGGCAAGGCCCACCTCGTGCTCAAGCTGGAGCACGGGTTCCAGGTCCCCACCGACGCCCAGGCCAGCCTGCGGCCCAAGAGCCTGTTCGGCAACGAGGAGGTCCTCCTCCACCTGCCCCGGGGTGACCATGGGCCGTTCCTGGCAACGGGCCAGTCCCTCCCCGCCACCG
>DASQQH010000614.1:0-2565 GCA_035643555.1 Acidimicrobiales bacterium
GACGCGGGCTGTCCGTCACCCCCGTCCCGCAGCGGCCCCTCGCCAGCTATGGTCGCCACCTCCCTCCCCGTTCGTGACTACGGTCGCGCCCACCACGTTCGGGTTGGGCCACTCTTGACGGATCTGAGGAAGCCTAGCAACCGCCGGCCTACCGCCACCAGCCGCGCGCCGATCGCCTGCACTCCCAGGTCGATGGGCACCCCCGACCATCACCTGGCTGCACCGTCCCCTCGCCACCCGATCGACTGGGGTCCGCTGCACCCGGTCGCGGGGTGCGGTGGCGCGCCGGGGCGCGCCCCGTGCGCTAACCACCGCCAGGTTTCTGTCGCCCACGCCGGGCACGTTAGCCCACGTTCGCACGCACCCGAGCTCCGCTGCGCGCATCCCGCCTGCGGGGATTGTTCGTCCACCCGGGACTCCGGCCGTTGAAGCGTCGGTGACGGTAGCCCGACCCTTCAGGCTGAGGAGACCTGCCAACCCCACCCCGTCCCCGGGGCGTGTTGTCCCGAGCCCGCCACCCCGCCGACCGACGGGGCACACCTGCGATCGGCACATGCCCGACCGGAGCCATGCAGGTGTCGCCATCGGGCCGTACACGGGCCCCGGCACCTACGGGGACACGCCATCGCCCTCCGGTCCTCCCCGGCCCGAGGTGACTCGTCCCCTACGCCGGAGCAGCACTTGGTAACGTCCGGGGGCGGGGGCCGGTGGACAAACGCCCGCCCGGGCAGCCAGACCGCACATCCGCCCGGCACGGCACAGGCGGTAGCCGGCTCAGTCCCGGTTCGAGCACGCCCGAATAGCCAGGAACGCCGCCTGCCTTTCCCTCAGCCTGGGCCTGACCGATGATCCCACCGCAGGTCACGGCCCGGCCGCATTTCGTGGCGACGGTGGCCGGACCACATTGACATTCAAACAGTTGACCTCTTGAGATTCCCTCGGGGAGGGTCTAGTCTTAACTGACTAGTCCGAATCTGAGTCGGAGGAGCGGTGGTGGGCGGTCCAGCAGGGCTCTTCCCAGCCCAGCGCGAGGCGCTCTCAGCGTTGGGGACTTCGGGTGCGAATGGTCGTGTTCCCCGCGCCAGGCGTAAGGATGGGTGGCGGAATTGGCGTCGTCCGTATCTCCGCGTGGTGATGGCCACCGATGTGACCGCGGGAATCGTGGCGGCGCTGGCCGCCGTGTGGGCCCACCCAGGGGTTCCTGACCAACACGGCGGGCCCGGGGGTTGGGCCTTCTCCCTCCTGGTTGTGGCAGGGGCGGGACTGTGGGTTGGAGCCCTTGCTGTCTCGGGTTCCTATGGGCGGCGATTACTCGGCACTAGCAGCGCCCAGCTCCGCCACGTCCTCGATACCGCCCTGCGGCTCGTCGCAATCGTGGCCCTTCTCGGTTTCGGTATCGGCGCTTTCCCGGTGAAGCCGGTTGTCCTCATAGCAGCCCCGGTGGCATCGATCGTCAGTGCTGCCGTCCGGTGCACCGGTAGCCGGTGGCTGCACAGCGCCCGCCGCAAGGGCCGGTGCCTCCAGCGGCTGGTCGTGGTCGGAGCCCCCGGCCCGGCGGACGACGTGATCCGCCATTTCCATCGGACACAGTTCTTTCAGGTGGTGGCGGTCCACTCGGAACAGGAACCGGTGAGCGCCCTTCTTCTCGCCAGCGTCCGGGAATCGCAGGCCGACGCGGTGATGGTGATCGACCCAGAGCTCCTCGGACCCGAGGGCCTGCGCGACCTGCGGTGGGAACTCGAGGGCACGGGGGTGGACCTGCTGGTCGCCCCCGCCGCTGCTGACGTCGCCGGCACTCGCCTGCGCTCATGGTCCGTCGCCGGCCTACCACTCATCCAGGTCAGAGAGCCCTGCTTCACCGGACCCGCAGCCTGGGTGAAGAACGGCCTGGACCGCCTTCTTGCTGCCCTGGGGCTCATCGTGGCGCTCCCCCTGATGACCGTCATCGCCGCGACCATCAAGGCAACCAGCCCGGGTCCGGTGTTCTTCCGACAGGTTCGAGCAGGACGGGGACGAGTACCGTTCGTCCTTCTGAAATTCCGAACCATGGAGGCCGATGCCGAGCACCGGCTGCCAGCCCTGGTCCACCTGAATGAGGCCGACGGCGCTCTCTTCAAACTCCGCTCGGACCCCCGTGTGACCCCGGTGGGCCGGGTGCTGCGACGCCTGTCCCTGGACGAGCTCCCCCAACTGTGGAATGTGGTCACCGGTCACATGTCCATCGTCGGGCCCCGCCCCCTCGTTGAAGAGGTCCAACAGCACGCTCCGTGGGTGCAGCGCCGCTTATCGGTCAAACCCGGCCTCACCGGGTTGTGGCAGGTGAGCGGCAGGACCGATCTCCTTTGGGAGGAGGCCCTCCGGCTCGACCTGCAGTACGTGGACAACTGGAGCCTCGCCTATGATCTGGCGATCGTGGCCCGCACCGTGACAGCCGTCCTGCGACGACAGGGGGCCTATTGAATCACCACGCTCGTGCGAGGCCCTGGAGCCGCGTCGACCGACCGTCGGCGGGTCGCAACGACTCGATTACCCCTGGGTTGCTGGCCAGCCTGGCTCAGGGCCCCA
>DASQQH010000615.1:0-3062 GCA_035643555.1 Acidimicrobiales bacterium
GGCATGCTGGGGTGGCTGTGGGGGATCGGGAACACCTACATCAGCGAGTTGTTCCCCACCCACCTGCGGGGGACGGGGTTCGGGTGGTGCGTGGGTGTGGGCCGGACCGCGTCCATCTTCACCCCCACGCTGGTGGCCTCCGGCATCGTTGCGTTCGGGGTCACCGGCACCCTGCTGTGGACCGCCCCGCTGTGGGTGATCGGCATGATCGGCTATTTCCTGGGGCCCGAGACGCATCGCCGGGAATTGGAGGAGGTGGCCGGATGACGACGGCGAGAACGGCCGAGCGGTCCGACCGGGGCCACCTTGACAGGGGTGCCGTCCGGGAGCACACTCAGGTTTCGGTGACGGATGGTGAATGCTATTCGCCAATAGCGAACGGTGTGAACGGCGGCTCCCCTCCGGGTGACCAGTACCGGCTCTCCTCGCTGCACCACGTCCTCGATGTCCTCGAATTCCTGAGCACGGCGGGGCCGGAGGTGGCCTTGGGGGACGTCGCCCGGAACGTGGGGCTGGGCAAGCCCGGGGTCCACAAGATCCTGAAGAACCTGGAGTCCCGCGGCTACGTCCGGCGGGCCGTCGACAGCCACACCTACAGCCTGGGGGTCAGGCTGTGGGAGCTCGGGGTGTGCGGCGGGGAGCTCCAGTTCTTCCGGGACATCGTTCGCCCGTACCTGGCGGAGCTCACGGCGAGGACTGGAGAGACCAGCCACCTGGTGGTCTACGACCGGGGTGAGGTGCTCTACGTGGAGCGGGCGGAGACCGAGCACGCCATCAAGGCCTACGGGGCCGTGGGTGACCGGGCGCCGGCCTACTGCGTGGCCACGGGCAAGGTACTCCTCGCCGGCCAGCCCGCCGAGGAGGTGGCCAGGGTGGTCGAGGGGGGCCTCCAGGCCTTCACCGAGGCCACCATCACCGACCCCGACCGGCTGGTGGCCGAGCTGGACACGGTCCGGCGCCACGGCTACGGGCTCAACCGCCAGGAATGGCGGTCGGAGGTGGTGGGGGTGGCGGTGACGGCGGGGTTGGTGGGAGCCCGGATGTCGACGGCCATCGGGCTGTCCGGCCCGGCCTACCGTTTCGGGCCGAGGACAGCCGCCGAGGCGGTGCCCGCCCTGCGGGCGACGGCCGCCCAGCTGCGCCGGGAGGGCATCGTGGCCTCACCGGAACGGAGGGCGGGCCAGGGCGAGGGCCCCGTGCGGCCCGGGCGGTCGGTCGGGGGCCGGGGGACAGGGGGGGCGTAGTGGAACAGGATCTGCACGGGATGGTCGGGAGGTTGACATGACCGTGACCGAAGAGCCGGCGACCGCAAGCGACGCGTCGGCGCTGGCCGTGGTGGACACCGACGTGCACGAGCGGGCGGATTTGACCGCCCTGGTGCCCTATCTCGACCCGGAGTGGCGGTGGTACATCACGAAGGCGGAGTGGATCCCGGACCGGTGGCTGCCCTACATCCAGCCCACGGTGGGGGGCCTGGACCGGGCGGACGCCAAGCTGCCCGACGGTCGTCCGGGCGGCTCGGACCTGGACTTCCTCCGGGTCCAGCTGCTGGACGAGTGCCGGATCTCGCGGGCCATCCTCACGGGGTGGCTGGACGCCTCGGGGCTCGGCCCGGGCTGGCCGGAGTTCAAGACGGCGTTGATGCGGGCGTACAACGACTGGATGATCGAGAACTGGGTGGAGCGTGAGCCGCGGATCTTCGGGTCGATCCACGTCAACGCCCACGACCCGGTGGCGGCGGCCCGGGAGATCGACCGGGTGGGGTCCCACCCCAAGGTCGTCCAGGTGATGCTGTACCTGGCCGACAAGGCATTTGGCGAGCCCTTCTACCACCCGATCTACGAGGCCGCGGTGCGGAACGATCTGGTGGTGGGCGTCCACCACAGCGAGAACGTCCAGAGCGCCCTCGGCTTCCACCGCTACTACGTGGAATGGCACACCCTGGTGCCCCAGTCCTTCATGGCCACCACCGTCAGCCTGATCTTCAACGGGGTGTTCGACAAGTTCCCCGGGCTGCGGGTGGTGATGATCGAGGGCGGGTTCTCCTACGTCCCCCACCTCATGTGGCGCGCCGATCAGCAGTACAAGGAGCTGCGCTCGGAGGTGCCCTGGGTGAAGCGCCTCCCGAGCGACATCATCCGGGACCAGGTGCGCTTCGCCACCCAGCCGATCGAGGAGATGACCGCGACGCAGCTCCTCCAGATCGTGGAGCAGGTGGAGTCCGAGGAGATCATCTGTTTTTCCACCGACTATCCCCACTGGGACTTCGACTCGCCGTTCGAGGCGCTCCCCCGGGACATCCCCGAGGGCCTCCAGCGGAAGTTCTTCCAGACCAACGCGGAGGCGACCTACACGAAGTTGCCGGCGGCGTCGACGGTGAGGGCCTGACCGGCGAGGGACCGGCGGCGAGCGACGGGAGGAGACGGCGTCATGGCGCTGCGGCAGGTGATGTGTCCGGCCGGGGACCTGGCGCCCGGTGAGATGATCCGGGCGCAGCTGGGACCCATGCCGGTGGTGGTCATCCGCACCGCCACGGGCGACCTCTACGGCCTGGTGGACAAGTGCCTGCACCAGGGGGGGCCACTGTCGCGGGGCATGCTGATGGACCGGATCGAGGGGACCTGCGGGCAGGTGGGCAGCTACGAGGTGGCCTGCGGTGCCGACGTGGTGCGGTGCCCGTGGCACGGCTACGAGTACGACGTGCGCACCGGCGCCACCCTGGTCGACCCCGAGCGCCGGCTGCGCACCGTCCGGGTGTGGTAGGAGGACGGCAGCGTCGTGGCGGAGCTGTGAGGCAATCGTGAGCGACAGCGGGGCCGCCGGGCGGGGCGGGGCTGGGGCGGCGGCAGAGAGGGGTGACCGGTGAGGGGTGGCGCGGCGTACGTCGAGGTGTGCCGGGTGGGCGAGCTCGCCCCCGGCGAGATGCGGGCCGTCCAGGTGGGCGGCGAGCGCGTGGTGGTGGCCAACGTGGGTGGGGAGTTCTTCGCCGTGGGGGCGGTGTGCACCCACGAGCACGCCTACCTGGACGAGGGCATGGTCCTGGACGACCAGATCTACTGCCC
>DASQQH010000616.1:0-4954 GCA_035643555.1 Acidimicrobiales bacterium
CTCCGTGACGGTGGGCTCTGGTGAGCTGTCGGCACACCGCCCGGGCTTTCGTCCTGCCCGCAGGTCCCTGCTATCGTCCGAGTCGAGGGAGTTCGCAGGAGCCACGACAGCGGTCGTACGGCTGTCAGCAGTGCCCTCTCCAGTCCAGTATCGAACAAGGGGGTCAGCCGTCGTGGCGACCGGTACCGTCAAGTGGTTCAACGCCGACAAGGGTTATGGTTTCATCTCCCAGGCCGGCGGCAAGGACGTGTTCGTCCATCAGTCCGTTATTCAGATGAACGGCTACCGCACCCTCCAGGAGGGTCAGCAGGTGGAGTTCGAGGTCATGGAGGGACCCAAGGGCCTCCAGGCGGCCAACGTCAGGCCGCTGTAGTCCCGTCCTGAGTCCTCTCTAGTGCCAGCGAGCCGGGCGCCTTGGTCGCCCGGCTCGTTTCGTGCCCCGGCCGTGCCCGCCCCACCCGGGCTCCTGCCACAGCGAGCGTTGACGCCTGGGCAGGTGGTGCTGGTGGTTGGGCTCGACCGGGCGTGTCCGGCACGCGCGCCGTGGATTCGTGTGTCGAGCTGGCTCCGGTGCCAGCCGCCGTCCTGCCTCATCGGGGAGCGGTGGCGGACCTGCTCCCAGGGCGATCGAGACAGGTCGCCCGCTGGCGCGACGTTCGCATGGCCACGAACCGGTCCAGCGCGTGACGTTGCCTGGGACTCATGCTGAGGTTCCCTGTCGACTCCGGGGTCCCCGGAGATCCAGGGTCGCCATGGCGGGACGAGGGCCAGACCCCGGGGACGGCATGTGACGGCGCGAACTCGTGGCCCGGGGACCGGGGGTGGAGCTTTCGAGAGGTCGGCCCGAGCCGAGAGCGGCCGGGGCCTGGGTGGGACACCCCCCAAGGCCGCCTCCGCTGCCCGACGACGGGGTCGACAGCGTGGGGTGGTGCGGGGCGAGGTGGGCATGAATCGCCCCGATGAGGGTCGGGTGGTTGGGTGGTCGGCCTTGTTGACCATCACGTCTGGCAGCGGGCCGATGTGCCACTCGATCGGGTTGGCCCAGGGGTGAACCCACGGCTCGGGTGCTCGTCGCCTCGCGTCGGGCCCGGATCCTGCCCGCCCGGCTGCCCTCCAGGGCGTCGATCCGTTCCTCGTTCGCACCACCCCCACCGACGGTCCTCTCCAGGTCGCAGGTGTGGAACCGCCGGGTCCCACGAGGCGTGTGATGGTTGGCCCTGATGCGGCGGAGTGGTCGGTGCCCACCAGCGGCCCGCGGTGGGATGTGTGGCCAAGAGCCCGACCTCGTCGACGGGGATCACCCGGACGGGGCAGTCTCACGCCCAGGTTGGGGGCGCGGTCCAGCTGCCCCGTCCGGGGGGCCACGGGCTCGTGCCAGGTCGTGGGGTGCTGGAAGGTGACCCCATGGGCCCGAGGCCCCTGGCCGAGGCGCTCCTTGCCGATCCTGGTCCTGCGGGTGAGGTTGGTTCCGAGGGAGTCCTGGGGCCCGCAGCATCCCCCGGTGGATGAAGGCCAGCCCACGGGCCCAGGGAGGCCACCCCCGGTCGTTGAAGCGATTGGTCATGCCCGGACGGGGCCTCGACCAGGTGGCGATCGCCCCGACGGGCCGCTGCCCACCGAGGCCGAGCCATGGTCGTCGGTCGTCGACAGCGGCTCGCGCTCGCTTGATCGTTGCCCGGCCCGGCGCATGATCCGCCCAGCTTGTGCCCCTCCTCGTCCGTGAGGCGACCCCCGCCACTCGCTGGGAGGTGATCCGACCCTGCCCGACGGCCCCGTACCGGCGGTGGACCGGGACGGGGTGAACGAGGTGGTCAGGCCACTAGGTCGTGGGGGTCTCGCAGCCCATGGTCACCAGCCCCACCTTCTTGGCGGTGCATGATGCGGCCTGGACCGCAGTCGAGCCCGCATCCTGAACCGAGATCGGGCTGCCGGTCGTCGAGGGGGTGACGCTCGAGGGCGGATCCGTGGAGCTCGGTGAGCTGGTGGAGCTCGGTGAGGTGGTGGAGCTCGGTGAGCTGGTGGAGCCCACCTGGACCGAGGGGGAGGACCCGATCTTGACCGAGGTGGAGCCCACGGCCGGGAGGGGCACGGTGGCGCTCACCGTTGGCGCAGGAAGCGAAGGCGTCGGGAGCCCGGTCGGCGGCGGAAGCGGAGCAGCCGGCAGCGGTGGCGCAGGGAGCGAGGGCAGGGGAACCGACGGCGAGGTCGGGTTGGTGGGAGTCGGGGAGCCGCCGCCCCCCGAGCCTGATGGTGGTGGCGAGGAGCCCTGTCCCCCGCTCGGTGCGGTCCCCTGGGTCCCGACCACCTGGTGCGTCGTCGAGGAGGAGGTGGTCGCCGACCCCGGGTGTCGCCCGGCCGGGGCATGGAACGAGGCAAGGCTGTCGGCCGGCGCAGCGAGGGTGTGCGCTCGGCGATGGCTGGCGAACAGGCTGCTGTGGCTGGCGACGGGAGCCGCCACGGCCCGCTGGACAACGGTGGGCGGCAGCCAGGGGAACTGCGGAACGGCCAGGGAGCCACTCGAGGGTGGACCTTGCAGGGACAGGTTGGTCAGGGTGGCGCCGATGATGCCCAGCGCCAGGACACCGAGTGAGGCGCTGGCGAGGGGTTTGCGCGCCCGTTCAGAGAAGGCGGCGAGCAGCGGCAGCCGCTCCCGGTCCGCAAGGTGGGCCTGCGCTGCCGCCTCGCTCAGCTCAGCCACGGGCAGGGGGACCAGCTCGGCCCGCAGGGCAGCACCGGGGTCCTCGGCGAGCGCGAGCTGGTCGCTGCAGGTCCGGCACCGGCCCACGTGACGGGCGACCTCGCTATCGGCACCCGCGGGCAGGGGTGTCGAGCGCTGGCCCTCCAGGAGCTCGATGGTGGCCCGGCAGGCGGGATCCAGGTCCTCACGGGCCAGCTCACCCTGCCGACAGCGCTCGGCGAAGGCTGACCTGGCCCGGTCGACCAGGCGCGAGCTGGCCGCCGGGGTCGTGCCCATGATCCGCGCCGTCTCGGCTATGGGCAGCCCCTCGACGTCGGTCAGCCACAGAACCGACCGCCACCGCTCCGGCAGGTCCTGGAGCGCACCGGCCAGCGCCGGGGAGGCCAGGGCCAGGCTGCTGTGGCCTGACTGGAGCTCGCTGGTTCCACCCTGGATCACCTCCTCGAGCCGGACCTCCTCCTCGCCAGAGGCGTCGGGGTGGGCGGCCGAGGCGTCGAGGTGGTCGCCCCGATGGAGGGTGTCCAGACAGGCGTCACGGGTCGCCGACAACAGCGCAGGCCGGACGTGGTCGGCATCGGAGAGTTGGTCGGAGGGCACCGGCGTCAGGAGCCAGGCGAAGGCGGCGACCACCGCCTCGACAGCAGGCTCCGCCAGCCCGAGCACCGCCGTGGACAATCGCCAGGACATCGGGGCGTACCGCCGGAAGAGCTCGTCGAACGCTCCGGCATGTCCCTCGCCGTAGGCCTGCACCAGATTGCCGTCGTCCAAGGAGGTCAGGCCTCGGACGGACTGGGTCGCCACCGCCATGATCGCTCCCGGTTCGCTCCACCGCCACCAGTGACTGACAGCAGGAGACCCTACGCGCGCGGGCCGTCGTGGGGCTAATCCGGACCGAGGGCTCGCTGCGGGGCCGGGCGTAAGGGCCTGGTGACCCCGGGTGTCGGCGACGGGTTGGCTGACAGACGCCTACCGTTTGGTAACATAGAAGGTTACTGAGCAGTAACATCGAGTAGCAGGTCCGCGGCCGGCGGGGTCTGTGGACCAGATCGGAGTACGCATGCCGGACTTCTCCCTCGAGCTCAACGAGGAGCAGCTGCAGATCCAGAAGTGGGTGCACGACTTCGCCGAGTCGGTCGTCCGTCCGGCGGGCCATGAGTGGGACGAGCGGGAGGAGACGCCATGGCCGATCATCCAGGAGGCGGCCAAGATCGGCCTCTACTCCCTCGACTTCATCGCCAGCTGCTATGCCGACCCGGCCGGGCTGTTGATGTCCCTGGTCAACGAGGAGCTCTCCTGGGGAGATGCGGGGATCGCCCTGGCCATCTTCGGCTCGACGCTGGGGGTGGCGGGCATCTTCGGCAACGGGACGTCCGAGCAGGTCGCCGAGTGGGTGCCCCAGTGTTTCGGCACCCCCGATGACATCCATCTGGGCGCCTTCTGCGTCTCTGAGCCCGACGCTGGCTCGGACGTGAGTTCCCTGCGGACCCGAGCGGTCTACGACGAGGCCAAGGACGAGTGGGTCCTCAACGGGACCAAGACCTGGATCACGAACGGCGGCCTGGCCGACGTGCACGTGGTGGTGGCGTCGGTGGCGCCCGAGCTGGGGTCCCGCGGGCACGCCAGCTTCGTTGTACCACCGGGCACGCCCGGGCTGTCCCAGGGCCAGAAGTTCAAGAAGATGGGCATCCGAGCGTCCCATACCGCCGAGGTCATCCTGGACGACTGCCGGGTACCGGGGCGTTGCCTCCTCGGGGGGAAGGAGAAGCTGGATGAGCGGTTGGCCCGTGCCCGGGAAGGGACGTCGTCCCACTCCCAGGCGGCCATGTCCACCTTCGAGTCGTCCCGTCCCATCGTCGGGTCCCAGGCGGTGGGCATCGCCCGGGCGGCATACGAGTACGCCCTCGAGTACGCCAAGGAGCGGCGCCAGTTCGGCCGGGCGATCATCGAGAACCAGGGCATTGCATTCAAGCTGGCCGACATGAAGATGCACATCGACGCCGCCAGGCTGCTCTGCTGGCGAGCCGGATGGATGGGCAAGACAGGCCACGCGTTCACCGCCGGGGAGGGAAGCATGTCCAAGCTCTACGCCGGTGAGACCGCCGTGTGGGTGACCGAACAGGCCATCCAGGTCCTCGGTGGCTACGGCTACGTCCGGGAGTACCCGGTCGAACGCTGGCACCGCGACGCCAAGATCTACACGATCTTCGAGGGGACGAGCGAGATCCAGCGCCTGATCGTCGCCCGGCACATCTCGGG
>DASQQH010000617.1:0-3754 GCA_035643555.1 Acidimicrobiales bacterium
CGTAGGTGAACAGGGTGGCGATGCCGCCGTCGATGTCGAGGGTGGCGTCCGACTGCGTGGCGCCGGTGTGGATGGAGAGGGGGTAGAGCTCGGCCTTGCGGTCGGCAAGGAAGGTCCCGAGGGCCTTCAGCAGACCGGCCCGTTCGGTGAAGGTCAGCGCCCGCAGCGCCGGGCCCCCGACCGACCGGGCGTGGGCCACCATGCCGGGGAGGTCGAGGCCGGTGGCCGAGACCCGGGCCACCTCCTCACCGGAGGTGGCGTCGGCGAGAGGGACCCCGCGGTCCGGAGCCTGGTACCAGGCGCCCTTGGCGTAGCTCTGGAGCAGCACGGGCCACCTCCTTCGCGCCGGGTTGTCCGTACCGGAGCCTCGTGGGACACTAGCATTTGACCGACCGTTCGTTTGGTGGAGGAGCCGTGGACGCCTTCCTCGTCGGCGGAGTACGAACGCCCTTTGGTCGCTACGGCGGTGCGCTGGCCGCCGTACGGCCCGACGATCTGGCCACCCAGGTGGTGCGTGCCGCCCTGGACC
Organism: Acidimicrobiales bacterium; assembly: GCA_035643555.1. GTDB lineage: Bacteria > Actinomycetota > Acidimicrobiia > Acidimicrobiales > JAJPHD01 > DASQQH01. The sequence continues at coordinate 530 of DASQQH010000617.1, forward strand.
GGTCCGGCGCCCCCCCCGACGCCGTGGACGAGGTGATCCTGGGGGCGGCCAACCAGGCCGGCGAGGACAACCGGAACGTGGCCCGGATGGCCGTCCTGCTGGCCGGGCTCCCCGAGTCGGTCCCCGGGTACACGGTCAACCGCCTGTGCGCCTCCAGCCTGACCGCCATCGCCACCGCCGCGCAGGCCATCAAGGCGGGGGAGGCCGACGTGGTGATCGCCGGCGGTGTGGAGTCCATGACCAGGGCACCCTGGGCGATGGCCAAGCCGGGCAAGGCCTGGGGTCGTCCCGGCGAGGTCGTCGACACCTCCCTCGGCTGGCGGTTCGTCAACCCGGCCTTCGCCGACATCGACGGGGGGCTGGCCACCCTGTCGATGGGGGAGACGGCCGAGGAGGTGGCCACCCTGGACGGGATCACCCGGGAGGACTCCGACGCCTACGCCCTGCGCAGCCACGAGCGCTCGGTGGGGGCGACCAAGGACGGCCTGCTCGCCGCCGACCTGGTGGCGGTGGACACCCCGGCGGGCACGGTCGAGGTCGACGAGGGCCCGCGGGCCGACACGACCCTGGAGCGCCTGGCGGGCCTTCGACCGGTGTTCCGCTCCGGGGGGATCGTCACCGCGGGGTCGTCCAGCTCCCTCAACGACGGGGCGGGGGCGGTGGTGGTCGCCAGCGAGGCCGCCCTCAGCCGCCACGGCCTGGTCCCCAGGGCCCGGGTGGTGGCCTCGGCCAGCGCCGGCGTCCCACCCCATCTCATGGGCCTCGGGCCGGTGCCGGCCACCGAGGCGGTGCTCTCGAGGGCCGGATGGACCGTCGAGGACCTCGACGCCGTCGAGCTCAACGAGGCCTTCGCCGCCCAGGTCCTGGCGTGTCAGCGTCGGTTGGGCCTGGACCCCGACACCCTGAACGCCGACGGTGGGGCCATCGCCATCGGGCATCCCCTCGGGGCGAGCGGGGTCCGCCTGGCGGTGACCCTCCTCGGGCGGCTGGAGCGGGGGGACGGACGGCGCGGCCTGGCCACCCTGTGCGTCGGGGTGGGCCAGGGCGTGGCCATGGCGGTCGAGCGGCCCTGATGACCGAGGTCAGCACCGGCGATCCGGTGGTGGTGGAGGACCTCGAGGATCGCGTCGTCATCCGGCTCAACCGGCCTGAGGTCCGCAATGCCATCAACGCCGAGGTGGTGGCCCGGCTGCACGAGGTGTGCGCCTCCCTCGAGGCCCAGCCCCGCCCGGCGGTGCTCACCGGCTCCGACGGGGTGTTCGCCGCCGGGGCGGACGTGGGCGAGCTGGTCCGCCGGGGCCGGGAGGACGCCCTGGCCGGCATCAACTCCTCGCTGTTCGAGCGGGTCCGGCGGCTCCCCCTGCCCACGGTGGCCGCGGTGGATGGCCCGGCCCTCGGCGGGGGGGCGGAGCTCGCCTACGCCTGCGACCTGCGCGTGGCCAGCACCCGGGCCCGCTTCGCCAATCCGGAGCCGGGGCTCGGCATCATCGCCGGAGCCGGGGCCTGCTGGCGGCTGCGGGAGCTCGTCGGCGAGGGCCTGGCCAAGGAGGTGCTGCTGGCGGGGCGTCAGCTGGACGCCGAGGAGGCCAAGGCGGCCCGGCTGGTGGCCCGGGTGGTGGACCCCGAGGAGCTGCTCGGGGCGGCTCATGAGCTGGTGGACCGGATGACCCGCTCGTCCCCCCTGGCGTTGCGCCTCACCAAGCTGGCGGTGGACGCCTCCCCCGACGCCCACCCCGGGATCGACCATCTGGCCCAGGCGGTCCTGTTCGAGCACCCGGAGAAGGTGGAGCGGATGACGTCGTTCCTGGAGCGCCGTCGGGCCCGGGAGGCGCGGCGATGAGCGCGGCGGCCACCACGGCGTCGGGCCCCGCCCCGGCGCTGCCGACCCGCCTGGGGGTGGTCGGCGGCGGCCGGATGGGCGCCGGCATCGCCCAGGTCGTCCTCCAGGCCGGGAGCGAGGTCGTGATGGTGGAGGCCGACCAGGACGCCGGCCAGGCGGCGGGCGAGCGGGTGCGGGCGGGCCTGGAGCGGGCGCACGAGCGGGGGAAGCTGGAGCGTCCGGTCGCAGAGGTGCTCGAGGGCCTCCGGGTGGCGAGCGAGATGGCCGAGCTGGCCGGGTGCGGGCTGGTCGTGGAGGCGGTGTTCGAGGACCCGGACCTCAAGGCCTCGGTGCTCGACCAGGCAGCGGCGGCGACCGGTCCAGAGGCGGTGGTGGCGACCAACACCAGCTCCATCTCCATCGACGAGCTGGCCCGGGCCGTCCCCCGTCCCGAGCGGTTCCTCGGCATGCACTTCTTCAATCCGGTCCCGGTGAGCCAGCTGGTGGAGCTGGTGCGCGGCGAGGCCACGACGGCCGAGGTGGTGGCCTCCGCCCAGCGCTGGGCCGAGGCTCTGGGCAAGACCCCGGTGGTGGTCGCCGACCGGCCGGGGTTCGCCACCAGCCGCCTGGGGGTGCTGCTCGGCCTGGAGGCGGTGCGGATGCTCGAGGAGGGCGTGGCCGACGCCGCGGACATCGACACGGCCATGGAGCTCGGCTACCGCCACCCCATGGGTCCCCTCAAGCTCACCGACCTGGTCGGCCTCGACGTCCGCCTGGGTGTGGCCCGCTACCTCGCCGAGCGCCTCGGGGACCGCTTCCAGCCTCCCCAGCTCCTGGCCGACAAGGTGGCCCGGGGGGAGCTGGGCCGCAAGACCGGTCGCGGCTTCTACGACTGGTAGCCGTCCCGCCTCTCCCCACCGGCATGGGGGGTGTGGCTTCCCACGGTTCCCCGGTCGTCCGGGGAGGGGTGGCTACAGGTGGGCCAGTGCGGCGAGGGGGGACTCGACGCAGTCGGCCACGAAGCGCAGGAACTGCCCGGCGGCCCGCCCGTCGCACACCCGGTGGTCGAAGGCCAGGGTCAGCTGGGTGACCTTGCGGACGGCGAGGGCGCCCTCGACGACCCAGGGCCGGTCGACGATGCGGCCCAGTCCCAGGATGGCCGCTTCCGGGTAGTTGATGATGGCGGCCGAGCCGTCCACCCCGTAGACGCCGTAGTTGTTGATGGTGAAGGTGCTCCCCGCCAGCTCGGCGGGGGCCAGGGATCCCGATCGGGCGCCCTCGACGAGCCGGTCCACCTCCCTGGCCAGGTCGGCGGTGGTCCGTCGCTCGGCGTGGCGGATCACCGGCACCACCAGGCCCTGGGCGCCCTGGGCGGCGATCCCCAGGTGCACCTGGGAAAACCGGAC
>DASQQH010000618.1:0-7990 GCA_035643555.1 Acidimicrobiales bacterium
CCGGTCACCTCCTCCAGGAGTCCGGTGACCTCCTCATCCGGGCTGAGCATCGCCAGGTGCTGGAGCTGGCCGAGGAGATAGGCCGCGACCTCGGAGAAGTTCAGGGTGTGGCGCGCCAGCCCCTCCGGATGCAGGCAGGCCCGGAAGACGTTGGTCGGGGGTCCGGCGAGCTCGCCGGGAAGCGGGTCCACCAGGGCCGTGGTGGCGGCGTGGTTGGCGAGCACCACATTCCAGGCCCGGTCGATCACCGCGCCGGGGTAGGGGTGATGGTTGTCGAGCAGGCGCTGGAGGCTGTGGCGGACCCGGGCCATGGCTGGGTCGTCGAGGGACCGCTGCGGGTAGCGGGGGGGCGTGGCCGGCGGCAAGGAGCAGAACATTGCGGTCCCGGAGGGGGACGGAGAGGGCCTCTGCCAGGGCGAGGAGCAGTTCGGGGCTGGGCTTGGACCGATCCGTCTCCACGAAGCTCAGGTGGCGGGGGGAGACCCCGGTCTGCAGGGCCAGGTACATCTGGGAGCGCCGGCGCCGCAGCCGCCAGTCCCTCACCAACGGCCCGGCCGACGCACCGGCGAGGGAGGCCATGGTGGCCACCGTAGGGGAGGGCTTGGTGTTCGGCCACTACCTCCCAGGTAATCGACCCGGGTCCCCCCGAGGCACGGACTCGACCCATGATCCAGCCGGGAGAGGAGACGACCGTGACCGACGTCGAGGACGTCCCCACCCCCGCTGTCGGCTCGCGGAACGAGGCCGATCCCACTGCCCGGCGAGTCTCCCTCGACGAGGCCTGGGCCGAGGACGGCCGCTGCTGCGACCCGCTCGTCGTCGCCCAGGGAGCGAGGAGACCGGCGCGGCCGGCGCCGCGGTCCACGCCCCCGTCCACGGCTGCACCGTCCGCCTCGCTGGTCCCGTCGATGGACGGCATGACCAGCTGCGCGTCGGCTGGGAGCTGGGACCGGCCGACCGGGCGCCCGGGAGCTGCGCAGGGAGGAACCGATGATGGCAGCCGTGCACCGTTCGGGTCCTGATCCGACCGCCACCGGTACCGCCGTGGCGATGTCCCCAGGCGACCGCCTGCTGTGCGCGGTGATGGTCCTCGACACCGTGACCTCGGCCGCCATGGTCGTCATCACCCTGGCCACCACTCCGGTGCTGGTGCTGGCGGGCGCGCCACCTGGGCTCCTCTGGGCTGTCGGAGTGGTGCTCGTCGTCCTGGCCGTGGCCCTGGCCGCCATGGGTGCGGTGACCGCCGGGATCCTCATGCGCTCGCCCGCCCGGGGCAACGTCGAGCTCCCCGATGGCCTGTGGCTTCCGCTGCCCAAGGCCCTCCAGATCCTGCCACCTCGGTCGGGCCACGAGGCACTGGTGCCACGGCCCAACCCCTCGCCACCTGACGTCCGACCCACCGGTGGCGGGGAGGCCCCGTTGGCGTCATGCATCTCGAGATCTCCGGGGGTGAGGGAGGAGGACGTGTGAGCGGCGAGCGCCCCGGCCACGGGCTGGCAGGACCACCGCCTCAGGGAGGCGCCGTCAGGCGTGCACTGCCGCCGGGTGCTCGGGCGGTCGGCAGGTGGAGCCGGGCGCCGGCCGCGGCCCCCGAGCGGGCGGCAATGACATGGCGCGATGCGGAAGGCGGCGACCATCGCTCCGGTGCCGGGCGGGGTCGATGGGGCGCCCAGCACCTAGCTTAGCTAGCTGCCGCCCATCGCCACGTCGGCGAGTCCGCATGCGGCGTGGACGAGGGCCTGAAGGGTTGCCGCGGTGCCACCGGGATCGCAGCCGGCGTCCAGCCCCATGGGGCGGCCGTGCCCGGGTTGTGGTCCTCCGCCTGCTGGTCCGCCGCGCCAGGTGTCGGTCGCCGAGCGCCAACGCTGCTCAGCGGCGCGTGGCCATGCGGTCGTCGTGGATCGGGGCGCCACGACGCATCTTCTCCTGGCGCTCCGCAGCCGGGCGCCCGGGGGGCCCAGGCGCTCACCTGGTCGATGGTGTACGCCGAGACCCCAACGCCGCGGACCGGCCGGTGGACGACGTCCCGCCGTCGGCGGCACCACCTGTCCGGTCGGGCCTGACGCGTACGGTCACCGGCCGACGGTACCCCGTCGCGGCGCCGGGCCCGGATCCCAACGCCTGGCTGGCCCCCACGCCTGGCTCTTCCCCGCCCGCTCGCCCTACGAGCGCCTGCACCCGTGGTTCTCCCTCCTGTGTCTAGGCGCCTGCGACCCCGGGCCCTGGTGGCGGGTGCCCGGCGGCGGGGGGTGCCCCTCAGGGTGGTCGACCTCCGGGAGGCGGGGCTGCCCCGGGAGGACGGGGCGCCCCTGGTCCTGGTGCGCCCCGACCAGCACGTCGCCTGGCGGGGGACCGGGGACGCGGCCCCCGAGGGGCCATCGACACCCTCGAGGGCGCCGGTGGGCCGGCCGGCCTCCCCCACCGACCAGTCGGCTCCTCGGGAAGCGGCCGGGGCCAGGATCCGGCGTGGGGGACGCCCGGGGCGCTCGGCCTCAGGGGCTGGCCTCGGCGAGGGGACGGCGGGTGCCCGCCAGCAGCCGCCGGCGCACCTCCTGGTCGCCGGCCACGTCGATGGCCGTCCAGGCCATGGCAGCCGCCCCCTCCAGGGCCGCCTGATCGGCCGAGGGCTCGGCGCAGTAGCGGGCGAACTCGGGCTGGTGGTTCACCGACCCGTCGCAGTCGATGCTCACCATGGGCTGGATGGCGGGCAGGGCCAGGGACACGTTGGCCATGTCCGTCGAGCCGTGGGGCTGGGCCCGGTCGACGTCGGGGAGGGGACGGCCGATGGCCTGGGCGTTGCGCCGGTAGGCGGCCACCAGGGCCTCGTCGGGGGTGAACTCCGAGTAGGGGGGCGAGACCGGCTCGACGGACAGGCCACAGCCCGTGGCGGTGGCCCCGGCCTCGAAGCAGGCCCGCACCCGGGGCTCCAGCTCCGCCAGCTCCGCCAGGGTGGCCGCCCGCACGTAGTAGGCCGCGGCCGTCTCCGCCGGCACGATGTTGGGGGCCGCCCCGCCCTTGGTCACGATGCCGTGGATCCGCTGGTGGGGGAGGATGTGCTGGCGCAGCAGGCCCACGCCCACCTGGGCGACGGTCAGGGCGTCGGCGGCGTTGACCCCCATCTCCGGGTAGGCGGCGGCGTGGGCCGCCCGTCCGGTGTAGCCCACCTCCAGGTGGGCCACCGCCAGGGTCCGGGGCGCCGCCTCCTCCCGGGGGGAGGGGTGGACCATCATCGCCGCGTGGACCCCCTCGAAGGCGCCGGCCTCGAGCAGCAGGATCTTGCCCCCACCGCCCTCCTCGGCGGGGGTGCCCACGACCTGGACGGTGAGGCCCAGCTCGTCGGCCACCGGGGCCAGGGCCAGGGCCGCCCCGGTGGCGGCGGCGGCGATCACGTTGTGCCCGCAGGCGTGGCCGATGTCGGGCAGCGCGTCGTACTCGGCGCAGATGGCCAGGCGCAGGTCGCCCTCCCCGGCGGTGGCCACGAAGGCGGTGGGCAGGTCGCCCACCCCCCGGGTGACGGCGAACCCGCCGGCCTCCAGGGCCTTCCCCAGGGCCTCGGCGGCGTGGTACTCCGCGAAGCCCAGCTCAGGGTCCTGGTGGAGCTGGTGGCTGAGGCCGACCAGATCGGCCGCGTGGCCGTCCAGGGTCTGTCTGGCGATCGCCTTGGCGTCCATTGCCGTCCTCCTTTGCGATGTGGGGGCCGACGGGCCCCCCGGTCAGGGCTGTGGGCCCCCGCCGGGCACCGCCTGGGCGGCCGGGGCGGGGCGGGGCGCCGCGGCCCGCTGGGCCACCTCGGCGACCACCACGACGACCAGGTTGGCCGCCAGGCCGATGATGCCCGGGTTGACGTGATCGATCGGGATCTTGGCCAGGCTGAGCCAGGCCACCAACACCTCCCCGACGACGATGCCGCCGAGGATGCTCCCGGCCCGGGGGCGACGGGCGCCCAGCCAGGCACCGGCCACCACCCCCGGCGCCAGCTGCGCCAGGCCGCTGAAGGTGAGCAGGAGCAGGTTGGCCAGCAGTGAGGGCGTGAAGATGGCGAAGAACAGGGCGATGCCGGTCGCCACCACCACGGCGACCTGGTTGGTGGCGAAGGTCACCCGGGGGTTGGAGGAGCGCACGATGTTGCGGGAGAACAGCGACGTGATCCCGAGCAGCAGGCCCGCGGCGGGGACCATGGCCGTGGCGATCCCCGCCACCACCGTGATCCCCAGCACCCAGGGGGGCAGGGCCTTGGCCGTCAGGGTCAACAGGATGCTGTTGGCCTTGACGTGGCTGTTGGAGAAGACCACCAGGCCGGTGAACCCCACGATCATCGGCAGCACGATGCCGATCTGGTAGAGGGGCAGGTAGGTGTAGTTGCGCCGCAGCACCTTCTCGTCCCTGGCGGACAGCAGCGGCGGCCAGTTGTGGGGGAGGGTGTAGAACCCGCCGATCAGGCTGACCACCAGGCTGGAGAGGAAGAACCACCGGTTGTAGTGGCCGGCGCCGCCCAGGGACAGCTGGTGGGGCAGGGTGGCCCGCAGCTGGTGGAACATCCCCGAAATGCTGCCCGAGAAGTGGGTGGGGATGGCGATGGCCAGCACGAACAGGATGACCAGCATCACCGCGTCCTTGAAGTAGGAGGTGAAGGCGGTGCTGCGGATCCCGGCCCACAGGACGAAGCCGATGGTGAGCAGGAAGGCGATCACCATGGAGAGGGTGGAGGAGGTGCTGTTCCCCGTGGCGATCTTGACGATGTCCCCGAGCCCGGTGACCTGCAGCTGCAGGTAGGGGATGAGGAACACGATGCCCAGGAAGGCCACCAGGTAGGACAGCGCCTTGCTCCCGTAGCGGTCCTCGAAGAAGTCGGCCTCGGTGAGGTAGTCGCGCTCCTTGCCCAGGCGCCAGATCCGCGGTCCGAGGAAGTACAAGACGATGAACGCCAGGGGCACATAGGGGATGGCGTAGAACACCGAGGCCCCGCCGGCGTAGGCCAGCCCGGACAGGGCCAGGAAGGTGAAGGTGGTGTAGATCTCCCCGGCCTGGAGGAACCACATGGTGGTGGCCCCGAACCGCCGGCCGGCGACCGTCCACTCCTCGAGGTTGGGCGCCGGCCGGCGCCGGGAGAGGAAGCCGGTGGCGGCGATGACGACGATGCCGGCGAAGGCGATGGCGAGGGTGGTGGTCATTGCCCGGCCCGCTGGGACAGGCGCTCGTAGAGCACCAGGACCGGGGTGATCGCCAGGGTCCAGGCCAGGATCCACACCAGCAGGGAGGGCAGCCCGAACCACAGATGGGGCCCATTGATCTGGGGGATGAAGCTGACCCCGAGAATCATCACGAACGGCACCAGCAGGAGCCAGAGGTGTCTCACGGCCGGGACCTCCTCCATGGACCGGGGCGCAACCCCGGGAGCCGGCGCGGCGAGCTGGCACCCGGCACGTGGCAGGGGACCCCCCGGGGCGGACATGGCCGGCGCTCCCGGCGGACCGCCGTCGGGAAATGGGACAAACCGGTCGCTTCCATAAGCTCCTCCGCCGCCCGCCACGAGGGCTCCGCCAAAATCGACTGCCGCTGGCGCCTCAGTAAACCAAATCGGGGTCGCTCGGTCCAGGGGTGGCCACCCGGTGCGCCGGAACCCGGCGCCACCGCCGCCCTGGGTGGTGGTCCGCCCTCGGTCGGGCCCGGGACCGTCCCGGGCGCCGGCGGGCCCTCAGGTCCCCCGGGTGGCCGTCGGGGGGTCCAGCCAGGTGATCCTGGTCCCCGAGGGGTGGGCCGCCGCCAGCAGCGTCCCCTCCTGGTGGCCGCCCCCCACCCACACCAGCCCCAGGAGGGCGAGGACCCCGTGTGTCCGGGAGTCCGCCACCACGGCCGGGGGGACCGGGAGGTCCTGTACGCTGTCCCGTCCCTCGGTCCCCAGGGGGACCAGGGGATCGAGGGAGATCCAGGCCAGGTCCCGGCCCTGGCCCTCCCGGGCCAGGGCGCCGAGGAGCCCGACCCGCTCCTCGGCGGTGAGGAAGACCGCCGTGTAGGTGTCCACCACCACCGGGACCTGGTCGGCGGGGACCCGGTGCAGGAGCTCGGGCAGGGCCCGGACCGCGTCGCCCTGGTGGAGCGGGCAGGGGTGGGCCACGGCGATCGCCGCCGCCTGGTCGAAGCGGGCCCGGGACGCCTGCTCCGGGGGGACACACGCCCGCAGCCACCGCCGTGGGCCGGGATCGGCCAGGTCCACGGGCGCCAGATCGACGCCCTCCCGGGCCGCGATGGGGGGGAGGTGGTCCGGGACCGGCGGCGCCAGGGGCCCCCGCACCTCACAGCACAGCTGGAGGGGCGAGGTCCGGTCGCCGAACCGCCGGCCGTCGCTCAGCCGGTAGCCGTAGCGGTCGGGGTGGAGGCCCAGGCCGGCGCCGGTCCCCAGGTCCACCAGGGCGACGGCCCGGCCGCCGAGGCGCTCGCCGAGGACCCCGAGGGCCAGGGCCACCTGCGTGGACCGGCCGACCTCGTTCATCTGGTAGTGGCGGGTCCCGCACAGGGCGGCGAGGCCGGGCCGGTGGGCCAGGCAGAAGGCCCGGAACGCCGGGGCGAACCCGGCGTCGAGCGGGAGGGGCGGCCGGTCTCCGACGGGGAAGTAGTCGACCAGCCCGGCCGGGGCGGCCTCCTCGATCAGGTAGCAGGCCGCGGCGGCGAACACCAGCGCGGGGAGGCGCTCGGTGGGGACCCCGGCGGCGATCCCCGCCAGGCCCTCGTCGTCGGCGAGCAGGGCGAAGATCGCCGCGGTGAGCGCCCAGGACGGCGGGGCGTCGGGCGGCGACCAGCCCCGGGCCACCTCGAGGGCCTGGCTCCTGACGGCGTCGACCCCCGCCCCGCCGGGCGTCCCCGGGGCGCCCGGCCCGGTCAGTTGATCTTCTTCTCCCGGCCCTGCCACTCCTGGTCCCGCAGCACGAACTTCTGCACCTTGCCCGTGGAGGTCTTGGGCAGGTCGCCGAAGACCACCGCCTTGGGCGCCTTGAAGTGGGCGATGCTGCCACGGACGTGGTCGATGATCTCCTCCTCGGTGGCCGACGCGCCCGGCTTCAGGGTCACGAAGGCCTTGGGCACCTCGCCCCACTTCTCGTCGGGGACGGCGATCACCGCGCACTCCAGGACGGCGGGGTGGCTGACCACGGCCTGTTCCACCTCGATGGTGGAGATGTTCTCCCCGCCGGAGATGATGATGTCCTTCTTGCGGTCCCGGAGCTCGATCTGGCCGTCGGGGTGCATGACCCCCACGTCGCCCGAGTGGAACCACCCGCCCCGGAAGGCGCGCTCGGTGGCCTCGGGGTCGTCGAAGTACCCGGTCATGACGGCGTTGCCCCGCATCACCACCTCACCCATGGTCTCCCCGTCGGCGGGCACCGGGTCGCCCGCCTCGTCGACCACGCCCACCTCGCCGGCGAGCAGGTTGGCCACGCCCTGCCGGGCCTTGAGCCGCGCCTGGGTGGTGGGGTCGTAGCGGTCGCAGTCGGGCGGGGGCACGTTGATGGTGAAGGGGCCGTAGGTCTCGGTGAGGCCGTAGACGTGACACAGCTCGAAGCCGAGCTCGGTCATCTGGGAGATGATGGTGGGCGACGGCGGGGCGGCGGCGGTGAACAGCCGGACCGGGGTCGCCAGGGGGTGGGCCTGGGGGGCGTTGGCGAGCGAGGTGAGCACCGTGGGGGCCCCGCAGAAGCAGGTGGCCGCCCCCTCGTCGAAGAGGCGCCACACCTCCTCGGGGTCGACCCGGGGGATGCACACGCTGGCCGCCCCGACGGCCGCCAGCCCCCAGGTGAAGGTCCACCCGTTGCAGTGGAACATGGGCAGGGTCCACAGGTAGCGGCTGTCCACGTCGCAGCCGAGGTCGGTCACCATGGCCACGCCGTTCAGGTAGGCGCCCCGATGGTGGTACATGACCCCCTTGGGCCGGCCCGTGGTACCCGAGGTGTAGTCGATGGCGATCGTCTCGTACTCGTCCAGGAGCCACGACTCGACC
>DASQQH010000619.1:0-2857 GCA_035643555.1 Acidimicrobiales bacterium
CTACTTCCTCCAGCAGTACAACGGGGCCTACAACGCCGGGCTGGTCCGGGGGGCGTACCACTTCGCGGTTCCCAACAACTCGAGCGGCGCCGCCCAGGCGGACTACTTCGTCGCCTACGGGGGGGCCTGGGTGGCCGACAACCACACCCTGCCGGGCATGCTGGACATCGAGTTCAACCCCTCCGGCCCCGAGTGCTACGGCCTCACCAAGGCCCAGATGGTGGCCTGGATCTCCTCCTTCTCCGCCGAGTACCACCTCCTCACCGCCCGGTGGCCGATCATCTACACCGCCACGTCCTGGTGGAAGTCCTGCACGGGCAACTACCCCGGCTTCGCCGGCACGGACCCGCTGTGGATCGCCAACTGGGCCGGCACCCCCTACCCCCTCCCGGCGGGGTGGCCCTCGTACCTGCTCTGGCAGTACGCCGACCACGGGGTCTTCCCCGGCGACCAGGACAGCTTCCACGGGTCCCACGCCCAGCTGGTGTCCTTCGCCAACACCCCCCTCCCCGCGGCCCCCGCCCCCGGCGTCCCGTAGGCACCGCCGGCCCACGGGAGGCCCACACCCGGGGTTCCCCGGTGCCCGGGAGGGGGCGGCGGGTGCCGGTGGCTGAACGGGCTCCCCGTGGGGGCGCTGGCGGCGCGAGAGTGGGGCCATGGTCCCCGACCTGCCCCCGATGGACGTGGCCGGCCGCCTCCCCCGCCTGCGGGCGCGGATCGCCGAGGCGGAGGTCGACGCCCTGGTCGTCACCGCCCTGGCCAACATCTCCTACCTGACCGGGTTCACCGGCTCGGCCGGGACCCTCCTCGTGGGCCCCGACGAGGTCCTGTTGCTCACCGACGGGCGGTATCGGACCCAGTCGGTCGAGCAGGTGGCCCGGGCGGGGGTGGAGGCCCGGATCGAGATCGGCCGGCCGGCCGAGCAGCGGGAGACCCTGGCCAAGGCCGCCTCCTCCTACCGGCGCCTCGGCCTCGAGGCCGACCACCTCTCCTGGTCCGGCCAGCGGGCCCTGGCCGAGGCCTTCGGGGAGGGCGTGGAGCTGGTGCCCACCGCCGGGGTGGTGGAGGGCCTGCGCCGGGTCAAGGACCCGGGCGAGGTGGCCCGGATGGAGGCCGCCGCCGCGGTGGCCGACGAGGCCCTGGTGGCGGTGCGGCCCCTCTTCGACCGGGGCCCGAGCGAGGCCGAGCTGGCCCAGGCCCTGGACCACGAGATGCGCCGACTGGGGGCCGAGGACCGGGCCTTTTCCACCATCGTGGCCAGTGGGCCCAACGGCGCCCTGCCCCACGCCCGCCCCACCGACCGCCGGATCGGGGAGGGGGAGCTGGTGGTCATCGACTTCGGGGCGGTGGTGGAGGGCTACTGCTCGGACATGACCCGCACCCTGTGCCGGGGGGCGCCGGGGTCCCGGCTGCTCGAGGCCGTGGTGGAGGTGGTGGCCGCCAGCCAGGCCGCGGGGGTGGCGGCGGTCGCCGCGGGGGTGGAGGCGGCCGAGGTCGACCGGGCGTGCCGGGAGGTCATCGCCAACGCCGGGTGGGCCGACGCCTTCTCCCACTCGACGGGCCACGGGGTGGGCCTGGACGTCCACGAGGCCCCGGCCGTCGCCACCACCTCGACTGATATCCTCGAGGAGTCCTCGGTGGTCACGGTGGAGCCGGGCGTGTACCTGCCCGGGCACGGCGGGGTCCGCATCGAGGACACCGTCGTGGTGTGCGCCGACGGCTGCCGGTCCCTGACCCGCTCGCCCCGCGAGGTGGTGGCGTAGGGGAGCGCGGGCGTCGGACCGCCGACCGGTGACCACGACGACGCTGGTGGCGCTGAGCCGATAGAAGGGTTGTTGTCGAGCAATGGCTGTATCCACGAACGATCTCAAGAACGGGATGACCCTGGACCTCCCCGACGGGCTGTTCTCGGTGGTCGAGTTCCAGCACGTGAAGCCGGGCAAGGGCGGGGCGTTCGTGCGCACCAAGCTCAAGAACGTCCGCACCGGGGCGGTGCTCGACCGCACCTACCGGGCCGACGAGAAGCTGGAGCAGGCCATCATCGAGAAGAAGGAGATGCAGCTCCTCTTCCGGGACGGCCCCCACGACGTGTTCATGGACACCGGCTCCTACGACCAGCTCCAGGTGGAGCGGCGCTCCCTCGGCGACGCCGACAGCTACCTGAGGGAGGGGGACTCGGTGGGCCTCCAGCTCTTCCAGAACGAGGTGGTGGGGGTTGACCTGCCCGCCGCCGTCGAGCTCAGCGTGGACCAGACCGAGCCCGGGGTCCAGGGCGACCGGGTGTCGGGAGCCCGCAAGCCGGCCACCCTCGAGACGGGGCTGGTGGTCCAGGTGCCCCTGTTCGTGAACCCCGGCGACCGGGTGAAGGTCGACACCCGCACCGGCGGGTATCTGACCCGCGCCTAGCGCCGACGCGGCGATGACCGACCAGGCCACCCCGAGCACCGCCCCGGCGCTCCGGGCACGGCGACGGGAGGCGAGAGAGCGCGCCCTGTCCCTGCTCTACGAGGCCGAGATGAAGGACCTTTCCACCGCACAGGTCCTGGCCGACCTCCCGGTCAGCCCGGACCCCTTCGCCGTCGCCCTGGTCCGGGGGGTGGGCGAGCAACGGGACCGCCTCGACGCCGCCATCGCCCAACGGGCCATCGGGTGGGGCCTCGAGCGCATGCCGGTGGTGGACCGCAACCTGTTGCGCCTGGCCGTCTACGAGCTGTTCTGCCACGCCGACATCCCCGTCGCCGTGATCATCTCCGAGGCGGTGGAGCTGGCCAAGCAGTACTCCACCGAGGAGTCGGGGCGGTTCGTCAACGGTGCCCTGGCCGGGGTGGCGGGCGTCGCCCGACCCGGGACGGGCGAC
>DASQQH010000620.1:0-3073 GCA_035643555.1 Acidimicrobiales bacterium
ACCACGGCGACGGTCGCCTCGTCCCACCGGGCCAGGTGGACCAGCAGCTCCGTGCCCGACCACGCCCCGACCAGGCCCCGACGGCACAGGGTGGCCTCGTCGAGGCGCTCCTCCAGGGCCCGCAGCCGCCGTCCGGCACTGCGCACCTCCTCCAGCAGCCACCGCCGCCAGGCCGCACCGGTGTCCATCTGCCCTCCTCGGGTCCGGGCCGGATCTCCTGTCGTGGAGTCTGCCCCACGGAAGGGGGGACCCCGCGGCACGCCCCCCCACAGGGGCCCTCGCCGCCCGGACCCGACCTGGCCCCGACGCCGCCCCCGGCATGGCGACCCCGTCTGAGCCCCGCTCACCCCCCGGCGTGGCCCTCCTCGCCGACCAGGGCCCCCGAGGCCACCAGGGCGCGGACCGGCTCGAGGTCGCAGGGGGGCTCGTCGCCCTCCCCCGTGAAGGGCACCGCCGTGCGCACCAGCCGGTACGCCCGCCCGGATCCCCGACCGAGGGAGCGGGCCCGTCCCGGCGACCACGTCCGCCGCAGATCCACCGCCTGGGCGGCCACCACGAGCTCGAGCGCCACCAGCCGCTCCCCCAGCCCCACCAGCTCGGTGAGACGCCGGGCGCCGAGGGGGGCCATGGTCATGCGGTCCTCGATGCCCTGGGCGACGCTCGAGCTGGTCTGTTCGAAGGACACCGGCTGGCCGAGCAGACGGGCCTCTGCGGCCAGGGCCACCGCCGCCACCCCCAGCTCGGACAGGGCGTCCTCGGGGCTGGGCTCCACCGTCGCCAACCCCTGGGACAGGTCGGTGAGGGGCGCCTGGAGGAGCTTCACCGTCCGCTCGGCAGCGGCGGTCAGCACCGGTGCCAGGGCCACACGCAAGAAGTCCCCGGCAGCGGCAAGGGGCAGGACGTCGAAGTTGCCGACCGAGACCACCCGGCCCTCCTCCGCCGCCACGATGGGATTGCCCTGGGAGGCGTTGAGCTCGATGGCAAGCTGCCCGGTGGCGAAGGCCAGGGTGTCCCGGGCCGCGCCGTGCACCTGGGCCACGCAGCGCAGGGACAGCGGGTCCTGCAGGTTCCGGGCCTCGCCCTCCTCCCACAGCGAGCTGCCCTCGAGGAGGGCCCGCAGGTGAAACAGGGTCGTCTGCAACCCGGGGTAGGGCCGCGATCGGGCCACCGCGGGGTGGAGGGCCCCCACGTTGGCGACGAACGCCTCGAAGTCGAGCGCCGCAGCCACGTCCAGGGTGTCGAGGAGCCTGGTGACGTCGCTCAGGGCCAGGGCGGTGAGGGCGGTGGAAAAGGCGTTGTTGTCGACCAGGGCCAGGGCCTCGTTGGCCGCCAGGGAGAACCCGTCGAGCAGCCCCAGCGCCAGGTCGGCCATCGGCGCCAGATCGCCCTGGCCCAGGGAGCCGAGCATGCGGACCCGGGGCAGCCGCCCCTGGTTGAGCGCCTGGAGCAGGGCTTCCGCCAGCTCGGGACGGACCCCGGCACTGCCTCCGGCCAGGCCGTTGACCAGCTGGGCGGTGGTGGCCCGAACCACATCGGCCGGGGCCGGGTCCCCGGTGCCCACCCGGTGGCTGGCCAGCAGGAGGCGGTTGAAGCCGGCCTGGTCACCAACGACCGAGGACCCCTTCTTGGCGTTGACACCGGTCGTCAGCCCATAGACGGGGGTGCCCGAGGAGAGCGCCCCCTCCACCACCTGGCGGGCCGCGTGCATCCGGGCCGCCGCAGCGGGGTCGAGCGCCACCGGCTCGTTCTGTCGGGCCACCCTGAGCAGCTGATCGAGCGTCAGGCCACGCCCGTCGAGGACTACCGTCACGCCTCGCCACTCCCTCGCTCACACGCCCGCCCCACGGCCGTCGACGCCATGGCGGGCCCCCTGATGGGGTCACGGAAACAGTCGACGGGTCGGCGACTGGTGGTGTCCCGCACCCGGCGCCGCCGTCGACCACGGCGTGAATGAGATTATACTGCCGACAACGCCGTGGTCACGGTGCCCCAGGGCCCGGGCAAGCCGAGGAGTAGCTCGAAGGTGGACCAGCACGTGAGCGGGGCGGGGTCGGCGACCCTGGAGGAACGACCCGAAACGGGCGGCCGCGCCGCCCTGCGGGCGCTGCTCTCCGGCCAACGTCTGTCCCCCGCCCAGCGACGCATCGCCCACCACCTCCTGGAACACCCAGAGGACGTGGCCTTCCTCTCCAGCAGCGAGGTGGCCGAGCGGATCGGGGTGAGCCAGCCCTCGATGACCCGCTTCGCCGTGGCCCTCGGCTTCACCGGCTACCCGGAGCTGCGGGACCGGGCGCGCTCGCTGGTGCTCGAGCCCCTCGCCGTCGCGGACCCGACCGGCTCGGGGAACGGCTACCAGCGCCTGGTGACCCAGGAGATCCAGAACCTGGTCCAGCTCCGGGAGGACCTCGCCGAGCCGGGCGCGATCAACGGCCTCGGGCGCCACCTGGCGGACTCCCTCCCCCTGTGCGTCCTGGGCCTGCGTGTCTCGGCGCCCCTGGCGCAGCTCCTCGGCTACTACGTGGCCAAGGTCCATCCCGACGTCAGGGTCCTCACCGAGGGCGGCTCCCTGCTGGAGGATCACCTGGCCCAGGCCGCCTCGGCCGGCGCCACGTGGGTGCTCGCCATCGCCCTCCCCCGACCGCCCCGTGAGCTCGCCACCGCCCTGGACCGCGCCGGGGAGCTGGGACTCCGGGTCGCCCTCCTCGCCGACGAGCCCGTCGACCCCCTGGCCGACCGCGCCGAGCAGGTGGTGTGCACCCGTGTCGCCGACGAGTTGGTCTTCGACTCCCACGCGGCGCCCGCGGTGCTGGCCACGGTCCTGGCCCAGGCGGTCTTCGACGCCCTCCCCCCGCCCCGCCAGGCCCGGATCGAGGCGTTGGAGACCGCCGCCGCCGAACGCCAGGTCTTCCTCGGGGAGTAGCTCCCCGGCGCGACCGCCCCGAGCGCCCGGTGACCGACCCGGCCGATCCCGGCGTCCTCCCCGGGGCAGTCGTGCATATAATCATTCAGGCACTGGGGAGCAGGGTCGAGCCCACTCGGGAGACCCCCGGCTGAAAGGAGGTCGCGGTCATGG
>DASQQH010000621.1:0-3097 GCA_035643555.1 Acidimicrobiales bacterium
AGCTCAACCGAGATCTCCCGCACCCGGTGGTCGCGGCGGAACAGCCCGCCCTCACGCTCCAGGCTCACCCGCTCCCCGAGGGCGGCCACCAGCTTCTTGGACAGGACCTCGAAGAACGTCTCGGTGTCCGACGCGTCGGCCCGCAGGGACGCCGACAGCAGGTCCAGGTCGACCGGGTCGGGGGTGGCGTCCTCCTGTCGGCGGTCGAGGCCCCCGGCGCCCGCCGTGTCAGGCACACTGGGGCCCGTCGCCTCCAGGTCGGAGCGGCCGCGGGAGTCCCCGGTCGCGTCGCCGTTGGCTGGGAACTCGCCCATACAAACCGGATCGTACCCCGCCTAGAATCGTACGCGCCGAACGCCGAACGGAGCGCCGATGAGCATCTTCAAGCGTCTGTCCCTCGTCTTCCAGCAGAAGGCCAACTCGGCCCTGGACCGGGCCGAGAACCCGACCGAGGCACTGGACCTCTCCTACCAGAAGATGCTGGAGCAGCTGCAGCAGGTGCGCCGGTCGATCGCCGACGTGCTCACGGCCCAGAAGCGCCTCGAGGGTCAGCGCAAGACCCTGCAGGCCCAGCAGACCAAGCTGCAGACCCAGGCACGACAGGCCTTGGGCCAGGGCCAGGACCAGCTGGCCCGGACCGCCCTGGAGCGGTCACAGGTGGTCGCCACCCAGGTCGAGAACCTGGGCCCCCAGATCGAGAACCTCCAGAACCAGGAGAGCCAGCTCGAGCTGACCGGGCAGAAGCTCCAGGCCAAGGTGGAGGCCTTCCGCGTGCAGCGGGACACCATGAAGGCCCAGTACACCGCGGCCAAGGCCAGCACCTCGGCGGTCGAGGGCATCACGGGGCTGTCCGAGGAGATGGCCGACGTGTCCCTCATGGTCGAGCGGGCCCAGGACAAGGTCCAGACCCTCCAGGCACGGGCCGACGCCGTCGGGGAGCTGGCCGACTCGGGCGCCCTCGACATGTCCGCCATCGGCCAGGGACCGGGGGACGACATCGACCGCCAGCTCCGGGAGGTGGGCGCCGGCGACGCCATCGACCAGCAGCTGGCCGCCATGAAGGCCGAGCTCGGCCAGGGCGGGGAGCCGCCCCCGGCCGCCGAGCTGGGCGAGGGGACGATCGTGGTGCGGGTGGCCAACGCCGACCAGTACCAGCTCCCCGTGGCCGTCCGCCCTGCCCTCGACGGGCTCGATGCGGCCCTCGTCCGCGCCATCGAGGCCAACGACGCCGAGGGCTTCGCCGAGTGCACGGGCCAGCTCATCAAGCTGATCCACTCCACCGGTGAGAAGCTCCCCCAGGACGAGCTGCGCTCGTCGGACCTCATCGTGCCCTCCGCCGAGATGAGCGTCGAGGAGGCCCGGCGGCTGATGGCCGACCATGACGACGCTCCCGCCGGTGGCGACCAGGGGGACACCACGGGCTCCTAGTCCCGTCGGGCCGGGGGGCGTGCGGGAGGGGCGCCGGTCTTCAGGAGGTCGACGAGGTCGTCGTGGAGGCCCCTGGGCCCGTGGTGGTCGAGGTGCTGTGCCCCCGCCCGGCGGTGGTGGCGGTGGTACCCGAGGTGGTGGTCGACCGGGGGGACGTGGTGGTGGTCCCCGTGGTGGTCGTGGTCCGGGCCGTGGTGGTGGTGGTGGGGCGGGCCGTGGTGGTGGTCCGCCTCGGGGATGGCCGGTGGGCCGGGGCCGTCGGGGTCGTCCGGGGACGGGTGGCCCGCGCCGGCCGGGCCGGCCCGGTGACCGGCCTGACATAGAGGAACAGGGCGAGCAGCCCGAGCCACGCCACGAGCATGATCAGGGTGGAGCGGCGGAACTTCCCCAGCCGCCAGACCCAGGGGAACCGCCGCCCGTGCTCAACGGCGCCGTTCCCGTCGGCGGCGGGCGGGGTGGTCCGCCGGAACCTCCCCGGCCAGGGCCCGGTCCATCGGCGCCGGCCCATCAGCCGCCGCCGCCGGTCTGGGTCATGTACAGGGCCTTCGGTGGGGCGATCCCCGCCTCGTGGAAGCCCCGGATGGCACGGCGGCGGATCTCCCGACCCACCGCCCACTGCTGGCCGGGCAGGGTCCTCGCCATGACGCGCAGCTGCAGGTAGCCGACCTCGATGGCCTGCAGCCCGGTCACCGACGGCGCCTCGAGGAGGAGGGACTTCCAGGTGGGGTCCTCCATCATCGCCTGGCCCAGCTCCCGGAGGAGGTCGCTCACCCGCTCCAGGTCCTGGTCGGGCGCCAGGGGGATGTCCACCACCGCGCGGGACCAGCCCACCGACAGGTTGGTGACCTGGCGGATCTCCCCGTTGGGGATGACCACCAACTCGCCGTTCACGGTCCGCAGCCTCGTCGTCCGCAGGGTGAGCTCCTCGACCTCCCCGCTGATGCCGTTGGTCTGGCCCGGCTGGTCGATCCGGACCCAGTCACCCAGGCCGTACTGGTGCTCGGCGAAGAGGAAGAACCCGGTCAGCAGGTCCCGGACCAGGGTCTGGGCGCCGAAGCCGAGGGCCACCCCGGCCACCGAGGCGGGCGCCACCAGGCTGGCAAGGGGCAAGTGGAGCCGGAGCAGGATCATGACGGCGGCGAGGAAGTAGATCAGCACCACCGAGCACCACTCGGTGGCCTGGATGGCCACCTGGAGGTGCTTGCTCTGCTCGGAGGGGACCTGGCCGGCGTCGATCTGGGCCCGCACCCGCTGCCCGAGCCGCCAGCTGGCCAGGGCGGCCACCCACCGGGTGAAGCGCACCACCAGCACGGACCCGAGCCCGATGAGCACGATCTCCAGGCCGTTGCTCCGCGCCCAGTAGCTGATGTCCGAGGTGTGGAACATCTCCGCCATCCGTATCCGCCTACGGCAACGACGCAGCGTACCCCGATCCGCCGCCCTGTCGGACGCGGGCGGAGGCCTGCCCCTCCCGGTGGTCGGCCCGGGCGCCTGGCATCACGGCCCCGGGTCGCCGTCGACCGCGGCCCGGGCCGCCCGGGCCATGGCCGCCACTGGTGGCTCGAGCCCGGTCCACAGCCTGAGCGCGTGGGCGGCCTGGTGGACGAGCATGCCCAGGCCGTTGGCCGTCCGGGCCCCCCGGGCCTCGGCCCCGGCCAGCCACGGTGTC